>NZ_JBEXGX010000015.1:0-243219 GCF_040607495.1 Streptomyces sp. NPDC005281
TGGGAGAGTAGGACGCCGCCGAACAAATTTTGAAGAAAACCCCCGTACCGGGGATACCGGTACGGGGGTTTTCTGCGTTCACCACCAATTCCCCCGCACCCGAAAACATTCCCAGAGCAGCGTTCTCCCGCACTCCTTTTACAGCCGACCCGCGGACTTCAGCGCCAGATAGGCGTCCGCGAGAGCCGGCGCGAGGTCGTCCGGAGTCGCGTCGACGACCGTGACCCCGCGACGTCGCAGCGTCTCGGCCGTGCGCTGACGTCCGGCCTCGGCCTGGGCCGCCGCCGCGGCCTCGTACACCGCGTCGATGTCTCCCCGGGCTTTCGCCATATGCGCGACATGCGGGTCCGCGACCGATGCGAGGAGGACCGTGTGCCGCTGGGTGAGGCTGGAGAGCACCGGGAGCAGGCCCTCTTCGACAGGGGCCGCGTCGAGCGTCGTCAGGAGCACGATCAGGGACCGGCGTGGGGCCGTGCGCAAGGCTGTGGCGGTCAGGCCCTGAGTATCCGTTTCGACGAGCTCCGGTTCGAGGCCGGCCATCGCGTTGACCAGTGACGGAAGGACGTCGCCCGCCGCATGGCCCTGGACGAGGGCGCGTACCCGGCGGTCGTAGGCGAGCAGGTCCACGCGGTCGCCGGCGCGGGAGGCCAGGGCAGCGAGGAGCAGAGCCGCGTCCATGGAGGCGTCGAGGCGGGGTGCGTCGCCGACACGGCCGGCGGAGGTCCGGCCGATGTCGAGGACCAGCAGGATGTGGCGGTCGCGCTCGGGACGCCAGGTGCGTACGGCGACCGTCGTCCGGCGGGCGGTGGCGCGCCAGTCGATGGAACGGGTGTCGTCGCCGGGAACGTACTCGCGCAGACTGTCGAACTCCGTGCCCTCACCGCGTGTCAGCACGCTGGTGCGGCCGTCCAGTTCGCGGAGCCGGGCCAGTTTGGAGGGCAGGTGCTTCCGGCTGGTGAAAGGAGGCAGGACGCGTACGGCCCAGGGGACTTCGTGGCTGCCCTGACGGGAGAACAGGCCGAGGGGGCCGAACGAGCGGATCGTGACGCGGTCGGCGTGGCGGTCACCGCGGCGGGTGGGGCGCAGACGGGTCGTCAGACGGCGCCGTTCGCCGGCGGGGACCGTCAGCCGGTGACGGGAGGCCTCGACCTCCGTGCCGGGTTCCCAACTGCTCGGCGGCCAGGCGTCCCTGAGGTGTGCGCGCAGCGGCCGTCCGGAGGGATTGGCGACGGTGAGGGTGACGTCCGCGGATTCACCGAGGCGCACCGAGGTGTCCCCGGAACGGGTCAGGCCCAGGCGTCGTACGGGAGCCGCGAGGGCGGCGTCGCAGGCGCAGGCCAGGGCCAGGGGGACGTTCACGGCGAGGATGCCTGTCCAGCTGGGCCCCCAGATGCCGACGGGCAGTGCGCCCAGGGCGGCCAGGAGAGCGGCGCGTCCGGTGAGTGCCATCAGCGGGGGACGGGGACGTGGGCGAGGATCGCGTTGATGACGGAATCGGCCGTCACGCCTTCCATCTCGGCTTCGGGGCGGAGTTGGACGCGGTGGCGCAGGGTCGGCAGGGCCAGGGCTTTGACGTCGTCGGGGATGACGTAGTCGCGTCCGGTCAGCCAGGCCCAGGCGCGGGCCGTGGCGAGCAGGGCGGTCGCGCCGCGGGGGGAGACGCCGAGCGTCAGGGACGGCGACTGGCGGGTCGCGCGGCACAGGTCGACTACGTACCCGGTGATCTCGGGGGAGACCGTCGTCTTGGCGACCGCCGCGCGGGCGGCTTCGAGATCGGCGGCGCCGGCGACGGGACGCAGTCCGGCGCCGCGCAGGTCGCGCGGGTTGAAGCCCTCGGAGTGGCGGGTGAGGACGTCGATCTCGTCCTGACGGGAGGGCAGCGGGATCGTCAGTTTGAGTAGGAAGCGGTCCAGTTGGGCTTCGGGGAGCGGATACGTTCCCTCGTACTCGACCGGGTTCTGGGTCGCGGCGACCAGGAAGGGCTCGGGGAGCGGCCTGGGTGTGCCGTCGACGGTGACCTGGCGTTCCTCCATGGCCTCCAGCAGCGACGCCTGGGTCTTGGGAGGCGTGCGGTTGATCTCGTCGGCGAGCAGGAGATTGGTGAAGACCGGGCCGGGCTGGAAGGAGAACTCGGCGGTGCGGGCGTCGTAGACGAGAGAGCCGGTGACGTCGCTCGGCATGAGGTCGGGGGTGAACTGGACGCGCTTGGTGTCGAGTTCCAGAGCGGACGCGAGGGCCCGGACGAGCAACGTTTTGGCCACCCCGGGGACTCCTTCGAGGAGAACATGTCCGCGGCACAGGAGGGCGACGACGAGGCCGGTCACGGCGGGGTCCTGGCCGACCACGGCTTTGGCGATCTCGGTGCGAAGGGCTTCCAGGGAGGAGCGGGCGGTGTCGGCGTCCCCGGAGTACCCGGTGTACCCGGCGTTGTCAGTGGTCGGGTCCATCATGAAATGCGTACCTCTCTTTCGAGGGCGTCGAGTTGGTCGGCGAGAGAGACGAGGGCCGCGTCGTCCAGGGGCGGCGGCCCGAACAGAAGTGGGAGCAGGGCCTGTGAGTCGCCGTCGAAGTGGGCGGCAAGGGCCGGGAGCAGGGTTTCGGGTGCGTGCGCCTGGGTCGGGGGCACGCCGATGAGGGGGGCGAGGCGGGTGCGGGTGGCGGAGCGAAGAGCGGTGGCCGCGCGGCCGCGGGCGGCCGCCTTGCGGTAGAGGCGGGCGCGGCCCTCGGTGGTTTCGGAGGCGCGGATCGCGACGGGAAGCCGTTCGGGCACGAGGGGTCCCAAGCGGCGTGCCCTCCACAGTGCTGCCAGGACGGCGGCGACGAAGAGCTGGAGTGTGCCCCAGAGCCAGCCCGAGGGGAGCAGGTCGAAGAAGCTCTGGCGGCCTGTGCCGGTGGCCGAGTCGTCGGAGAGCGAGGGGAGGTACCAGACCAGATGAGCGCGGGAACCGAGGAGTTGGAGCGCGAGCGAGGCGTTGCCCTGCTCGTCGAGGTGGTCGTTGTAGAGGATGTCGGGTGCGCCGAGCACGACGGTGTCGCCGCTTCCGGAGCGGGCCGGCAGGCGCAGGAGTGTGGGCAGTCCGTCGCTCGGGTAGCAGGTGTCGGCGTCGGGGTCGCTGGTGGTGTAGCGGATGCCGCCCGTGTCGGCGCTGCCCGCTCGGCGGGCGGCGGGCAGGTCGCAGCGGGGGGAGAGCGTCGAGTCGAAGCTGACCGCGGGGTCCGCGGTGACCTCGGGGGCGAGGGCGCCGAGGGAGGGCGGTCCGGGGGAGACCAGGACCGTACGGCCGTCGGAGCGTTCCGTCGCCGAGTACAGGTGGCTCTGCTGACGCTTGGTCAGCAGGTCGGGGGCGGCGATCAGCAGGGTGGTGTCGTGACCGGCCGCGGAGCGGGCCTCGCCGAGGGAGGTGACCACACGTGTGGAGACTCCCTGGTCGGCGAGGAGCCGGGCGACGGCCCTGCTGCCGGAGGGGTCGGCGGAGCGCGGGTCGAGGCGGCCGTGCCGGGCGTCCGAGCGGACCGCGGCTATCGCGACCGCGGCGGCCAGCAGGAGGACGAGCGCGAGGACGACGCCGCGCGTACGGGTCCACACCTGGCGGGCGGTCGGCGAGGCCGAGGTGGGGGCAAGGGCGGCCTCGGTCATGAGGCGGCCCCCTGGCGGCTGTTGTGGGCCGTGTTCGGGTCCGTGCTGCGGGCGTTGTCCGCGAGTACGGGCCTGGTGCGTTCCAGGTCGCGGTCGAGCTCGGTGAGTCGCTGGTACGGGCGTGTGTCACCGGAGCGGCCGCCGTACGTGATGTCGTCGAAGTCGCGGGCCGAGGCGCGCAGCCGGTCGGTGTGGGCGGGCAGGGAGCGGCTCGCCTCCGCGGCGGCCTCGTCGGCCGTGCGGCCCGGGCGCGGATCGAGCAGAGCGCGTTCCTCCAGGGACCGCACGATGGCGCGCATCCGCTCCTGGACGGCCTGGTTCCAGTGGCCCTGGGCGGCGTGTGCCTCGGCGGCGGCACGGTGTTCGGCGGCGCTCCTGGGGCGGTCGTCGAACAGGGCGGCGGACGAGGCGGGGGTGCGGTGCGGTGTGCCCAGGCGCCACCACAGGGCCGCCACGACCGCCGCGACCGCGAGGACGATGACGACGAGTCCGAGCGTTCCGCCGGGTGTCGCGGCCGAAGCGGCGCCGAACAGCCGGTCGACCCAGTCCCAGAAGGCGTTCAGGGCGCGCTGGACGAGGCCGGGGTCGTTCTCGTGGTACATCCGCTTGGACAGCTCGCGTCTGGCCGCCTCGCGGGCGGCCTCGCGCGGCGTGGTCACCGGTGGCGTGCCGCCGCGCGGCAGCGCGAGGACCGCTGTCGCACCGGCGTGTGCCCCCGCGAGAACCGTTGTCGCACCGGTGTGCGCCCCCGCGAGAACCGTTGTGAGAACTCCCCCCGCCCCGGTCACCGCATCAACTTCCCGGTGTGGTGCCGGAGGTGTTCGAGGCCTCGGTGCCGTAGTCCTGGAGGCCGGCGGCTCGGGCCAGGTCGAGGTCGAGGGCCTCGCGGCGGATGCGCCGGTCGATGTACAGGAGCACCGTGACGCCCGCGGTGATCGGGAAGGTGATCATGGATCCGATCACCGAGCCGATGCCGCTGACGATGAGGAAGGTCCAGCCGAGGTTGCCGCCGGAGCTGTCGAGGAAGCCGGCGAAGCCGTCACCGCTCAGGGCGGCGGCGAGGACGGCGAAGGGGATCACGATGATCGACGCGACGATGTTGGCGATGATCGTGGCAAGGAGCTGGATGCCGAACACCCGCCACCAGGAGCCGCGTACGAGTTTCGCGGAGCGGCGCATCGACTTCAGGATGCCCTGCTTCTCCAGCATCAGGGCGGGAGAGGCGAGCGAGAAGCGGATCATCAGCCAGAGGGCGACGAAGCCCGCGGCGAAGGCGCCGAGGACGGCGAGCGCGATACCGCCGTCGTGCGAGCCGGCCGCCATCGCGAGCAGCCCCGGCAGCGCGCCGGCGCCCATGATCGCGACGGCGATGAGCGGGAGCAGCAAGGTCAGGCCGAACAGCTTGGCCAGCTGGGGACGGGCGTCCCGCCAGGCCTCGCTCGTGGTCACCGGCTTGCCGATCACGGCGCGGCTGGTCACCGATGTGAGCAGGGCGGTGGCGACGATGGTCCCGAGCAGGGTGACGAGCAGGACGAGACCGGAGCTGAGCAGGGTGCTGCCCATGGCCCGGGTCAGTTCGCCGACGGTGGCGCTCGGGTCGTTGAGCGCTTCCGTGTCGGCGCTGTCGTCCAGGACGAAGCCCTGGAGCAGGATGACGGCGACCTGCGTGACGACGGCGACGGTCAGCGAGATGCCGAGGACCGTGCGCCAGTAACTGCGCATGGTCGAGACGGCGCCGTCCAGGATCTCGCCGACGCCGAGGGGGCGCAGCGGGATGACGCCGGGTCTGGCGGCGGCGGGCTGGTGGCCCCAGTTGCCGCCCCAGCCCGCTGGTCCGCCCTGTCCGGGAGCCGGGCGGCCGCCGTATCCGCCGTTCTGGCCGCCGGAGGGCCGTCCGCCCCGGCCGGGACCGGGTACGGCGGGCGGCGGGGCCTGTGCGGGACCCTGTGCGCCCGGCGCGGACCACTGGCCGGGCGGGGGCTGCTCCTTGGACCACTTCGAGGGCTGCTCGGGCGGATTCGCTCCGTCCTGGTCCGCGGGCCCCGGGGTGCCGGACGTGTCGGGCTCCTTCGCGCCGGAGGGGGCGGATCCGGGCGATGCCCAGCCCGGAGTGTCGTTCATCGTCGCTCCTTCACGGTGCCCGTCCCGCGGTCGCGGCGGCAGGTTGACAGCCATCGTGTCACGGCGTGCGCGTCAAGGGACCGGCCCCCGTATGGGCTGCACACCTTCAATAGTCAGCCCGGTACGGGGCAGACTGGTCGGATGGCCGATCACTACGCGCAACCCCGCGAGGACAGCGGACCGACGGAGATACCCGCGATCCGCTGGCACGAGCCGCCCGAAGGCCCTGTGGTGGTCCTTCTCGACCAGACGAGACTTCCCGCGGAGGAGGTCGAGCTGGTGTGCACGGACGCCCCCGCACTGGTGGAGGCGATCCGTACGCTCGCCGTGCGCGGGGCGCCGCTGCTCGGGATCGCCGGGGCGTACGGCGTCGCGCTCGCAGCCGTACGCGGCTTCGACGTGGACGAGGCCGCCCACGCGCTGGCCGGTGCCCGGCCGACCGCCGTGAACCTCGCGGTCGGTGTGCGCAGGGCGCAGGCGGCCCACCGGGCGGCGCTGGCAGCGGGCGGCGACGAGGCGGCGGCCGCGACGGCGGCACTCAACGCCGCGCGGGTGCTGCACCGCCAGGATGCCGAGGCCAGCTCCCGCATGGCCCGACACGGGCTGGCGTTGCTCGACGAGCTGCTGCCGGGCGGCGGCCACCGGATTCTCACGCACTGCAACACCGGCGCGCTGGTGTCCGGCGGTGAGGGCACCGCGTTCGCCGTCGCGCTCGCCGCGCACCGGGTGGGGCGGCTGCGGCGGCTGTGGGTGGACGAGACGCGGCCGTTGTTGCAGGGCGCCCGTCTGACGGCCTACGAGGCCGCGCGGACCGGGATGGCGTACACCTTGCTGACGGACAGCGCGGCGGGCTCGCTCTTCGCGTCCGGCGAGGTGGACGCGGTACTGGTCGGGGCCGACCGCATCGCCGCCGACGGTTCGGTGGCGAACAAGGTGGGGAGCTATCCGCTCGCGGTTCTGGCCAGGTACCACCATGTGCCGTTCATCGTGGTGGCGCCGGTGACGACGATCGATCGGGACACGCCCGACGGTGGATCCATCGAGGTCGAGCAGCGCGCGGGTCATGAAGTGACGGAGATCGCGGCTCCGCAGGTGCCGGTGGCGGGAGTGGAGCCGGGAAGAGGTATACCTGTGGCACCCCTGGGGACCCAGGCGTACAACCCGGCGTTCGACGTGACGCCGCCGGAGTTGATCACGGCGATCGTCACCGAAGAGGGCGTTGTTTCGCCCGTGACGGCTGAGGCTCTCGCCGAGCTGTGTGACTTGTCACGCCAGGTAACGATTTAGTTAATGGGATGATGTCGTTTATGAAGGGACGAGTCCTTGTCGTCGATGACGACACCGCACTGGCCGAGATGCTCGGCATTGTGCTGCGTGGTGAAGGTTTTGAGCCGTCTTTCGTAGCCGACGGCGACAAGGCGCTGGCCGCTTTCCGCGATGCCAAGCCCGACCTGGTGCTCCTGGACCTCATGCTGCCCGGACGGGACGGCATCGAGGTGTGCCGCCTGATCAGGGCGGAGTCCGGGGTACCGATCGTGATGCTCACGGCGAAGAGCGACACGGTCGATGTCGTGGTCGGCCTCGAATCGGGCGCCGACGACTACATCGTGAAGCCGTTCAAGCCAAAGGAGCTGGTGGCCCGGATCAGGGCGCGGCTGCGCCGTTCGGAAGAGCCGGCGCCCGAGCAGCTGTCGATCGGCGATCTCGTCATCGACGTCGCCGGTCACTCTGTGAAGCGGGAAGGCATGTCGATCGCGCTGACGCCGCTGGAGTTCGACCTGCTGGTCGCTCTGGCACGCAAGCCGTGGCAGGTGTTCACGCGTGAGGTGCTCCTGGAGCAGGTGTGGGGCTACCGGCACGCGGCGGACACCCGTCTGGTCAACGTGCACGTCCAGCGTCTGCGCTCCAAGGTCGAGAAGGACCCGGAGCGGCCGGAGATCGTGGTGACCGTCCGAGGCGTCGGATACAAGGCAGGACCGAGCTGACATGTCATTGGACAGTGCCGCTTCGGCGTCCGCTGAGCAGGGGGATCGTTCGGGGCGGCCTGTCGGCCGGAAGATGAAGGGCTCCCGCTGGGAGCGGTTCTTCGAAGGAGGACTGTTCCAGGGCGGGGTCCAGGGCAGTCCGGTCCTCCGGCTGCTCATACGCTGGGTGCGCCGTCCGCTGCTGCCCGTGATGCGGCTGTGGCGGCGCAACATCCAGCTCAAGATCGTCGCCACGACGCTGCTGATGTCCATGGGCGTCGTCCTGCTGCTCGGCTTCGTCGTGATCGGGCAGGTGCGCAACGGCCTGCTGGACGCCAAGGTGCGGGCCTCGCAGAGCCAGGCCACCGGTGGTTTCGCGGTGGCCAAGCAGCAGGCGGACGCGGCGGTGACGGCGAACGGCGACGACCGTTCGACCGCCGACGGCCGGCCGTCGAAGAACGTCAGCCAGTGGATGACCGATCTCGTCGTGTCCCTGTCCAGTGGCGGGCAGGGCGCGTTCGACGTGGTGACGCTCAACTCCGCCGCCTCCGGCGACGGCAGCGGCGGTCTCGCACCGCGGTCGTCGGGCCAGGTCGACTCGACGGTGAGCATCCCCGAGAACCTGCGCGCCCGGCTCGACAAGGGCACCTCGGCGGCGCAGAGCTACACGCGTGTCGTCTACAAGGACGGCAAGGAGTCCCAGCCGGCGCTGGTCATCGGCAAGCAGGTCAGCGACCCCAACGGGGACGCTTACCAGCTCTACTACCTCTTCCCGCTGACGCAGGAGGAGAAGTCGCTGAGCCTGGTCAAGGGCACCCTCGCGACGGCCGGACTGTTCGTCGTGGTGCTCCTCGGGGCCATCGCCTGGCTCGTGGTGCGCCAGGTCGTCACACCGGTGCGGATGGCGGCCGGGATCGCCGAGCGGCTCTCCGCCGGACGCCTCCAGGAACGTATGAAGGTCACGGGCGAGGACGACATCGCGCGCCTCGGCGAGGCCTTCAACAAGATGGCGCAGAACCTCCAGCTCAAGATCCAGCAGCTGGAGGACCTGTCGCGGATGCAGCGGCGGTTCGTCTCCGACGTGTCGCACGAACTGCGCACACCGCTGACCACCGTGCGGATGGCCGCCGACGTCATCCACGACGCACGGGTGGACTTCGACCCGGTGACCGCGCGGTCGGCCGAGCTGCTCGCCGACCAGCTGGACCGCTTCGAGACGCTGCTCGCCGACCTGCTGGAGATCAGCCGGTTCGACGCGGGCGCGGCGGCGCTGGAGGCCGACGCCATCGACCTCAGGGAAGTCGTACGACGGGTGGTCGGCGGAGCCGAGCCGCTCGCAGAGCGCAAGAGCACGCGCATACGTGTCGTCGGCGACCAGCAGCCGCTGATCGCCGAGGCGGACGCCCGGCGGGTCGAGCGGGTGCTGCGCAACCTCGTCGTCAACGCCGTGGAGCACGGCGAGGGCAAGGACGTCGTCGTCAAGCTCGCCGCGGCGGGCGGAGCGGTCGCGATCGCGGTCCGCGACTACGGCGTCGGGCTCAAGCCCGGCGAGGCGACCCGGGTCTTCAGCCGCTTCTGGCGGGCCGACCCGGCACGCGCGCGTACCACCGGCGGAACGGGTCTGGGACTGTCCATCGCCCTGGAGGACGCGCGGCTGCACGGGGGCTGGCTCCAGGCCTGGGGCGAGCCGGGCGGCGGTTCGCAGTTCCGGCTGACCCTGCCGCGGACGGCGGACGAGCCGCTCAGGGGATCACCGATACCTCTGGAACCCAAGGACTCCCGGCGCAACCGGGGACTGGACGACGCCGGTCTGCCGCACGGCGGCACCACCAAGCGCGCCACGGTTCCCGTACAGCAGGCCGGGTCCGCCACGGATCCGAGATCGCCGCGCGGGGCCATGCCCCCTCGGCTGGCCGGGGCCTCGCCCACGGCCGACCCGACGGCGCTTCCGGGCAGCGGCGCCCGCGTGGTGCCCCGGCCCGCCGGGGCGCTGCGCCGCCAGGAGGAGACATCCGGCAGCGGCCGGGAACGGACCGCGCAGGAGCGGGGGCGGGACGGCGACACGCCGGAGGAGCTCGGACATGGGGAGGCATTTCGTGGGCGCTGACCGCGGGGGGAGCGGTGTCCGCGGACACCGTCCGGTGCGCGTCGTGGTGTATGCGGCCTGTGGGGCCCTTCTGCTGGCGGGGTGCGCCTCGATGCCGGACAGCGGGGACCTGCGCGGGGTGGAGTCCACCCCGCGCCAGGACCCGCAGGTCCGCGTCTACGCCGTGCCGCCGCATCCCGGCGCCTCGGCGGCGGAGATCGTGCAGGGCTTCCTGGAAGCCCTGACCAGTGACGACGCCAAGTACGAGACGGCCGGCAAGTACCTCACCGACAGCGCGCGCAAGACCTGGGACCCGTACCGTTCGACGACGGTCCTCGCGGGCGCGCCGGAGCCCGCGGGAGCGCCCTCGGGGACCAAGGACGGCGCTCATGACGTCCTGTTCCGGCTGAACGGCAGCAAGGTCGCCACCGTGGACAGCCGGCACGCGTACGGGCCGGACTCCGGTCAGTACAGCGGATCGGTGCATCTGACCAAGCTGAAGAGCAACAAGCAGTGGCGGATCGACGGGCTGCCGCAGGGCGTGGTCATGGGCACGTCGGACTTCCAACGCAACTACGTGTCCGTGAACAAGTACTACTACGCCTCGAACGGGACCTCCGGGTCCGGCCGTCCCCTGGTGACCGTCGCCGACCCGGTCTACGTGCGCGCGCAGGTGGACCCGATGACACAGATCGTGCGCGCCCTCCTGAAGGGGCCGACGAGCTGGCTCGACCCGGTGGTCAGGTCGACCTTCCCCTCGGGCACGGAGCTGAAGAACGGCGATGTGTCGCTGTCGCCCGACGACCGCAACAGCGTCACGGTGCCGTTGAACGCCAAGGCCGACCGGGTCGGAAGCTCCCAGTGCCGGCAGATGGCTGCCCAGATCCTCCTCACCCTCCGGGACCTGACCCCCACCGGGGTCGACGAGGTGGAGCTCCAGCGGTCGAACGGCTCGCAGCTGTGCGTGCTGACCAAGGCCAGGGCCGAGAGCGTCGCCTCGCACGGCACGGGCGAGCACCCGGAGTACCAGTACTTCATCGATCACGACCAGCGGCTCGTACGGATGCCGGGCGGCAACCGTGACAAGGAACCCGAGCCGGTGCCCGGTGCGCTGGGCGAGGGCGGCAAGAAGCTGCGGGCGGCCGCGGTGTCGCGGGACGAGGACACCGCTGCGGGAGTGTCGTCCGACGGCCGCAATCTGTACGTCGGGTCGCTGGTGCCGGGCGGTTCGCTCGCCGAGCCGGTGGTCCGCAGCCAGGGCAGGACGGTCGACGACCGGCTGACGACGCCCAGCTGGGACGCGCGCGGTGATCTGTGGGTGGCCGACCGCGACCCGAAGAACCCCAGGCTGCTTCTGCTCCAGAAGGGCGCGGGCGAGCCCATCGTCGTGCAGGCGCCTGAGCTCGACGGGCGCATCGAGGCGGTGCGGGTGGCCGCCGACGGTGTGCGCATCGCGGTGATCGTCGAGAAGGACGGCAAGAGCTCGCTCCAGATCGGACGCGTCGAGCGGTCCAAGCAGGACGAGCCCGTCGGCGCGTACATCTTCGAACCGCGTTCCGTCGCACCCCAGCTGGAGGAGGTCACGGCCATGTCCTGGGCCGGGGACAGCCGACTGGTGGTCGTCGGCAGCGAGAAGGGCGGAGTGCAGCAGATGCAGTACGTCCAGGTCGACGGCTCCACGCCGCTGGGGACCTCGCCCTCCGCGCTGGCCAACGTCAAGGAGATCGCCGCGTCGGAGGACGAGCAGCTGCCTCTGGTGGCGCACTCGGAGACGGACGGGATCGTGCGGCTGTCGGCGGGAGAGCAGTGGCAGAAGGTGGTCAAGGACGGGACGGCGCCGGTCTATCCCGGCTAGCGCCTCGTGCGTCAGTCAGTGGGCCCGTCCGGTTTCCGGGCGGGCCCACCGTCGTTCCGGCGGCTGTCCAGCGTCGTTCGGGCGGGGCTGTCCACAGGCGTTCCGGCGGCTGTCCACAGGCGGTCCTCCAGGGTTTTCCACAGGGGTGGCCGAGCGGGCCTGCCGTTGGCACAGTGGTGGCCATGCGGGGGTGGTGGCGGGACCTCACGGATCTGGTGCTGCCGGCCGAGTGCGGAGGCTGCGGAAGGCCTCGCACGGTGCTCTGTCCCGAGTGCCGTGCCGCCCTGACAGGGGCCGCTCCGTGCCGGGTGCGACCGGTGCCCGAGCCGGCGGGGCTGTCCGTGGTGCACGCGGCGGCTCCCTACGGGGACGAGGTGCGGGCCATGCTCCTCGCCCACAAGGAACGGGGTGCGCTGGCGCTGGCGGCACCTTTGGGCGCGGCCCTGGCGGGGGCTGTGCGGGCAGGTCTGGGGCAGGGGGGACCACCTGGACCGGCAGAGCGGCCCACGGCCTCGCAGGGGCGGCCGGGGCTCGGGAAGGGGGACGTGCGGGGAGAGCGACGCGGTCCGGGCGGCGGTGGTGCGGCGGTCCGGGCGGCCGGGGCCGGGTCAGGGCCCGTGCTGCTCGTGCCCGTGCCGTCGGCGCGGTGGGCGGTCCGGGCGCGGGGCCATGATCCGGCGCGGCGGATCGCGCTCGCGGCCGCGGGGGAGCTGCGGCGCACGGGGACGCCGGCCCGGGTGCTCGGTGTGCTGCGGCAGCGGCGTGCCGTGGCCGACCAGTCGGGGCTGAATTCCCGCCAGCGGGCGGCGAATCTGGCGGGCGCCCTGGAGGTCGTCGCCGGGGGTGAGCGGATGCTGGCCGAAGGAGGGCGGGTCGTGCTGGTGGACGACCTGATGACGACGGGGGCGTCGTTGGCGGAGGCGGCGCGGGCGGTGCGGGCCGCGCAGTCGGGTGCGTGGGCACTGCGATGGACGGGTGAGAGGACGGGGCGGGGGGAGGTGTACCGGCGATTCACGGGTAGGGAGCAGGCCGGAGGGACGAGCGGTGACACGGTCGGCTCGGCGGTGATCGCTGCGCCGCCGGACGCCTTCGAAATAAACCGGAACTGACCACGAACTTGCATCGTTGCAGGTAATGACCGGGTCAATTCACCTGAACGGAGGTACGTATCAGTAGAGGGTGACGACATCCGTCCGGGCGAGATATGTTCGGTTGTGAGGCAATGGCGCAGGCCGTACCTCGCGCATCCGAGTGCCGAAGCGTGACTTTCCGGCAATCACCCGCATCGGTGGGGTGGAGATCTTGTCCTTGGGGGAGGAGGAGGTGAAAGTCACCGAGTCCGAGGTTCCGGGGCTCACCGGAGCCTGGTGCAAAAGGGAGATGCTCCGCCAGTGGAGCGGGGCTATCCGGGAACGGAGTTCTGCGTGGACATCGTCGTCAAGGGCCGCAAGACCGAGGTGCCCGAGCGGTTCCGCAAGCACGTGGCCGAGAAGCTGAAGCTGGAGAAGATCCAGAAGCTCGATGGCAAGGTGATCAGCCTCGACGTCGAGGTGTCCAAGGAGCCCAACCCCCGACAGGCCGACCGCAGTGACCGGGTGGAGATCACGCTCCACTCCCGCGGACCGGTGATCCGGGCGGAGGCAGCGGCAAGCGACGCGTATGCAGCACTCGACCTGGCCGCGGACAAGCTCGAGGCCCGGCTGCGCAAGCAGCACGACAAGCGCTACACCCGCCGTGGCAACGGCAGGATCTCGGCGGCGGAGGTCGCCGACGTGGTCCCGGGTGCCGCGACCCTGAACGGCAGCGGTGACGTCGTCCGCGACGAAGAGCCGGACGCCGTGCCCACCAAGAAGATCGGCTCTCTCGAGATCGTGGGCGAAGGCCCCTGTGTCGTCCGCGAGAAGACCCACGTGGCCGCACCGATGACGCTCGACCAGGCGCTCTACGAAATGGAGCTGGTCGGACACGACTTCTATCTCTTCGTCGACTCCGAGACGAAGGAGCCGAGCGTCGTCTACCGGCGCCACGCGTACGACTACGGTGTCATCCACCTCAGCACGGACCCGATGGTCACCCAGGGCGGGGCGGACGCGCCGGGCGGCGCGCTCGGCGGCTGACCGTTCCCGGTGACGGATGAGCCGGTGCCCCTGGAGCGCGAGTGCGCCCCCAGGGGCACCGGTGTGCGACCGGTTCACGTCCTGCTCCGTCACCCCGCCGCCGTCCGGACATGGAATCATGGCCGCACCGGCCCAACCGGCGGGTCGTTGCCTTGGGTTGGCGATGCCACGGAAACACAGGTCACGGCCTTCAGGGGGAGGAACGATGGCGGACAGCTTCGGACCGATGCGTGCCGGCGATGCCGATGACGGAGCCGCGGCCTCCGGCCTTGGCGCAGGTTCTTCGCGCGAGGAGCCCATCAGGGTCCTTGTCGTGGACGACCACGCCCTCTTCCGCCGCGGTCTGGAGATCGTGCTCGCGGCCGAGGAGGACATCCAGGTCGTCGGTGAGGCCGGGGACGGGGCGGAGGCGGTCGACAAGGCCGCCGACCTGCTGCCCGACATCGTGCTGATGGACGTGCGGATGCCCAAGCGCGGCGGTATCGAGGCGTGCACCTCCATCAAGGAGGTGGCCCCCAGCGCGAAGATCATCATGCTGACGATCAGCGACGAGGAGGCCGACCTCTACGACGCCATCAAGGCGGGGGCCACCGGGTACCTCCTCAAGGAGATCTCCACCGACGAGGTGGCCACCGCCATCCGCGCGGTCGCCGACGGTCAGTCGCAGATCAGTCCGTCGATGGCCTCGAAACTCCTCACCGAGTTCAAGTCGATGATCCAGCGCACGGACGAGCGCCGGCTGGTGCCGGCGCCGCGGCTCACCGATCGGGAGCTGGAGGTCCTCAAGCTGGTGGCCACCGGGATGAACAACCGCGACATCGCCAAGGAGCTGTTCATCTCCGAGAACACCGTGAAGAACCATGTGCGCAACATCCTGGAAAAGTTGCAGCTTCACTCCAGGATGGAGGCCGTGGTGTACGCGATGCGGGAGAAGATCCTCGAGATCCGCTAGGCGATGAGGGCGTCGCTCCGGCGCACCGCCGGGGGCCGCCCGACGGCTTAGCCGGGTGCGGCCCGCCGCAGCGCGCCGGACATCACCCCAGGATGCGCGCGAGCTCCGCGGCCAGCGGTTCGCGCAGGTCCGGGGCGTCCACCCGCTCGACCCGTACGTCCGTGCAGTCCACCCAGCCCGCGGCCTCCGCCAGGGCCTGGGCCACCGCGGGGACCGCCTTCGCGCCGTCCAGGGTGACCTGTCTGGCGACCAGCGTGCGGCCCTCCCGCCCCGGATCGACCCGGCCGACGAGCCGTCCGCCGGCGAGGACCGGCATCGCGAAGTAGCCGTGGACCCGCTTCGGCTTGGGCGTGTACGCCTCCAGGCGGTGCGTGAAATCGAAGATCCGCTCCGTGCGCGCCCGCTCCCAGACGAGGGAGTCGAACGGCGACAGCAGGGTCGTACGGTGACGGCCGCGCGGGACCGTCTCCAGCGCCGCCGGGTCCGCCCACGCGGCTCCGGCCGGTCTTCCGCCCGGGTTTCCCGCCCCGCTCTTCCCGGCCGTGGGCCTGCCCCAGCCCTCCACCGTCACGGGGACCAGGCCCGAGTCCGCGATCACCGCGTCGACCTGTTCCAGCCTGAGGCGGTGGTAGTCGGCGATGTCCGCGCGGGTGCCGACGCCGAGGGACTGTCCGGCCAGGCCGACGAGACGGCGCACGCACTCCCGGTCGTCCAGCTCGTCGTGCAGCAGCGCCTTCGGGATCGCACGCTCCGCGAGGTCGTAGACGCGCTTCCAGCCGCGCCGCTCCACGCACACCACCTCGCCGTACATCAGCGCCCGCTCGACGGCGACCTTCGTGCCCGACCAGTCCCACCACTCGCTGGTCTTCTTCGCCCCGCCCAAGTCCGTGGCCGTGAGGGGTCCTTCGGCGCGCAGCTGCTTGACGACCTGGTCGTAGGCGCCGTCGGGCAGGTCGTGGCTCCAGTGCGGGCGGGCGCGGTAGGCGCGGCGGCGGAACGCGAAGTGGGGCCACTCCTCCACGGGCAGGATGCAGGCCGCGTGGGACCAGTACTCGAAGGCGTGCGGTGCCGGGGGCGTGGCGGCGGACGGTGTGCCGGCGGGCTGCGCGGATGTCCAGTAGGCCTGCTCCACGGTCTTGCGGCCGACGGCGCCGAGCCGGGCGTAAGGGATCAGTTCGTGGGAGCGGGCGAGGACGGAGATCGTGTCGAGCTGGACCGCGCCGAGGTGCCGCAGGACTCCGCGGACGCCCGCCCTGCGGTCCGGGGCGCCCAGGAAACCCTGTGCCCGCAGGGCGATGCGGCGCGCTTCGTCCGCGGAGAGTTCGGTCATGGGACGCGGGAGACTCGTCATGCCCACACGTTAGGCGGTGCCACTGACAGCCGGGTCGCTCACGGACGGAACGCGGCGGCGCGGAGGCCGGACCCCGCCCCGGCAACCGGCGCGGGAGCCGACGGGAACCGAGCGGGAGCCGACTGCGACCGGCGCCGGGGCCCGCCCGGCGCTCACCTGGCCGGGAGGTAGGGCGCCGTCGACGGGAGGCCCAGGTCGGAGGGGAGCAGTGAGCCCACCCAGCAGTCCCTGCGTACGCCCTTGTTGTTGATGGCGGAGCGGAGGGTCCCCTCGATGGTGAAGCCGGCACGTTCGGCGACCGCGCGGGAACCGGCGTTGCCGACCTCGGCACGCCATTCGACGCGGTCGACGGACAGGTCGGTGAAGGCCCAGCGGGAGGCGGCGACGGTGGCCTCGGCGATGTAGCCGTTGCCGCGGTGCTCCTTCGCCGCCCAGTAGCCCACCTCGCCGACGCCCAGTGAGCGCATGGTGATCGAGAGCATGCCCACCAGCTCCCCCGAGGGGAGGAAGACACCGAAGGCGAAGGCCGAGCCGTCCACCCAGCCCTCGGGCACCATCTGGTCCGTGAAGCCCGACGCGTGCTCGCGCAGATAGGGCGACGGGATCGTGGTCCAGCGCTGGATGTCGGGATCCTGGGCGGCCGCGAAGACGGCGTCGGTGTCGTCCACGCCCACGGCGCGCAGGACGAGACGGTCGGTGGTCAGCGTGACGGGGTCCATCGGCCGATTCTGCTCGGGCATCCGGAAGGATGCCATTCCTTTGCCCTGGGTGACCGGTTCGCTACTTTTCGCTATGCGAACGCGGCACCTTCGGCAGCCCCTGTCCGTTGTCCTGGTGGCTGTCCCCGGCAGACCTCCCGGCGCGGTGTGGTCCTCGCTTACGATGGCCGTTGCTCAAGCTGTGATTTGAAACTGCCATTTGAAACCGACCGTCCCAGGCCCGACCGGCAAGGAGACAAACCCCCGTGTCCGTCCTCTCGAAGATCATGCGTGCAGGCGAAGGCAAGATCCTGCGCAAACTGCACCGCATCGCGGACCAGGTCAACTCCATCGAAGAGGACTTCGTCGACCTCTCCGACGCCGAGCTGAGGGCCCTCACCGATGAGTACAAGCAGCGGTACGCCGACGGCGAGAGCCTCGACGACCTGATGCCCGAGGCCTTTGCGACCGTCCGTGAAGGAGCCAAGCGCGCCCTTGGCCAGCGTCCTTACGACGTGCAGATCATGGGTGGCGCCGCGCTCCACCTCGGCTATGTCGCGGAGATGAAGACCGGTGAGGGCAAGACCCTCGTCGGCACCCTGCCCGCCTATCTGAACGCCCTCTCCGGAGCCGGCGTCCACCTCATCACGGTCAACGACTACCTGGCCGAGCGCGACTCCGAAATGATGGGCCGCGTCCACAAGTTCCTCGGCCTCGAGGTCGGCTGCATCCTGGCCAACATGACCCCGGCCCAGCGCCGCGAGCAGTACGCGTGCGACATCACGTACGGCACGAACAACGAGTTCGGCTTCGACTACCTGCGCGACAACATGGCGTGGGCCCAGGACGAGCTCGTCCAGCGCGGCCACAACTTCGCGATCGTGGACGAGGTCGACTCCATCCTCGTCGACGAGGCCCGTACGCCGCTGATCATCTCCGGCCCTGCCGACCAGGCCACCAAGTGGTACGGCGACTTCGCCAAGCTGGTCACCCGCCTGAAGAAGGGCGAGCCCGGCAACCCCCTGAAGGGCATCGAGGAGACCGGCGACTACGAGGTCGACGAGAAGAAGCGCACTGTCGCCATCCACGAGCCCGGCGTCGCCAAGGTCGAGGACTGGCTGGGCATCGACAACCTCTACGAGTCGGTGAACACCCCGCTCGTGGGTTACCTGAACAACGGCATCAAGGCGAAGGAACTGTTCAAGAAGGACAAGGACTACGTCGTCATCGACGGCGAAGTCATGATCGTCGACGAGCACACCGGCCGTATCCTCGCCGGCCGCCGCTACAACGAGGGCATGCACCAGGCGATCGAGGCGAAGGAAGGGGTGGACATCAAGGACGAGAACCAGACGCTCGCCACGATCACCCTCCAGAACTTCTTCCGCCTCTACAAGCGCCACGACCAGCACGGCAAGGAACTGCCCGGTCTCTCCGGCATGACCGGTACGGCCATGACCGAGGCCGCCGAGTTCCACCAGATCTACAAGCTCGGCGTCGTCCCGATCCCGACCAACCGGCCGATGGTCCGCAAGGACCAGTCCGACCTGATCTACCGCACCGAGGTCGCGAAGTTCGAGGCGGTCGTCGACGACATCGTCGAGAAGCACGAGAAGGGCCAGCCGATCCTCGTCGGTACGACGTCGGTCGAGAAGTCCGAGTACCTCTCGCAGCAGCTCTCCAAGCGCGGTGTCCAGCACGAGGTGCTGAACGCCAAGCAGCACGACCGGGAGGCGCCGATCATCGCGCAGGCCGGCCGCAAGGGCGCCGTCACCGTCGCCACCAACATGGCGGGCCGCGGTACGGACATCAAGCTCGGCGGCAACCCGGACGACCTCGCCGAGGCGGAGCTGCGCCAGCGCGGCCTCGACCCCGAGGAGCACATCGAGGAGTGGGCGCACGCCCTGCCCGCCGCCCTGGAGAAGGCCGAGCGGTCGGTCAAGGCGGAGTTCGAGGAGGTCAAGAGCCTCGGTGGGCTCTACGTCCTCGGCACCGAGCGCCACGAGTCGCGGCGTATCGACAACCAGCTGCGCGGTCGTTCCGGCCGTCAGGGCGACCCGGGCGAGTCCCGTTTCTACCTCTCGCTGGGCGACGACCTGATGCGTCTCTTCAAGGCGCAGATGGTCGAGCGCGTCATGTCGATGGCGAACGTTCCGGACGACGTGCCGATCGAGAACAAGATGGTCACGCGTGCCATCGCGTCCGCCCAGTCGCAGGTCGAGCAGCAGAACTTCGAGACCCGTAAGAACGTCCTGAAGTACGACGAGGTGCTCAACCGGCAGCGCGAGGTCATCTACGGCGAGCGCCGCCGCGTCCTGGAGGGCGAGGACCTCCAGGAGCAGATCCAGCACTTCATGAACGACACCATCGACGCCTACATCGGGGCCGAGACCGCCGAGGGCTTCGCCGAGGAGTGGGACCTCGACCGGCTGTGGGGTGCCTTCCGGCAGCTCTACCCGGTGAAGGTGACCGTCGACGAGATGGAGGAGGAGGCCGGCGACCGTTCCGGTCTGACCGCCGAGTTCATCTCCGAGTCCATCAAGGACGACATCCACGACCAGTACGCGGCCCGCGAGGAGCAGCTCGGCTCCGAGATCATGCGTGAGCTGGAGCGCCGGGTCGTGCTGTCGGTCCTGGACCGCAAGTGGCGTGAGCACCTCTACGAGATGGACTACCTCCAGGAGGGCATCGGCCTGCGCGCGATGGCCCAGAAGGACCCGCTGGTCGAGTACCAGCGCGAGGGCTTCGACATGTTCAGCGCCATGATGGACGGCATCAAGGAGGAGTCCGTCGGCTACCTGTTCAACCTGGAGGTCCAGGTCGAGCAGCAGGTCGAGGAGGTCGAGGTCGAGGACTCCGCGCCGTCGCTCGCCAAGCAGGAGGCCGTCCCCGCGGGCGCGATGCGGCCCGAGATCCGCGCCAAGGGGCTCGACGCCCCGCAGCGGCCGGACCGGCTGCACTTCTCCGCGCCGACCGTGGACGGCGAGGGAGGCATCATCGAGGGCGACTTCGCCAGCGACGAGCCCGTGCGGTCCGAGGCGGACGGCCTCACCCGCGCGGAGCGCCGCAAGCAGCAGAAGGGCGGCGTGCGCCGCCGCAAGAAGTGAGTGGGGGTCGCGCGCGGCGGCCGACTGCCACCGCGCGCGACCGCTGATACGGGAAGGGCCGGGCACCATGTGTCCGGCCCTTCCCGCGTTACGGGTCCGAGAGCCCGGTCCGAGAGCCCGCGAGCCCGGCCCGATAGCCACAGCCCGCGAGCCGCGAGCCGCGAGCCGCGAGCCTGGGCCGCGGTGCCGCGGTGCCGCGGTGCCGCGGTGCCGCAGTTCCGGGCCCGGCACCGCGGGCCTCGGTCCCGAGACCACAGTCCTGGTCCGGACGGACCACAGTCCTGGTCCGGACGGACCACAGTCCTGGTCCGGACGGACCACAGTCCCGGTCCGGACGCCGCGGGTCGAGGCCTGTCGGCGCCGGGGAGCCTGGTGCCGTGGGCCAGTGCCTGGGCCGGTGCTGTGGCGGGCTCGGGGCCGGGGCCGGGGCCGGTGTCGGTCAGTCGTTGTCGTGGGGCGTGCGGGGGCCGCCGAGTTCGATCGCGGTGCAGCGCCAGCGGAGGTCGGGGCCCTGCTCCAGCCGGAAGGCCATGGCGCGGAGCTGGTCGCCGGCGCCGATGCGGGCGAAGGCCTCGACGGCGCCGGGGCGCGCGACGTAGTAGCCGATGTCCCGGACGACGGGGCGGGTGCCGCGGGTGCGCAGAGGGCCGCGTTCGGCGAGCCGGATCAGTTCGTCGTAGGCCCGGCCCGCGGTGTGGCGCAGCATGCAGTGGACGGGGCGCGCACCGCTCAGTACGGCCAGCAGCCGCTCGGCGAACACATCGGTGGGGCGAGGCCCCGGAGCCGTGTGCCGGGCCCCTTCGGGCGGCGTCGTGAGCGTCCGGGCTGTCCCGGCCTCGCCCCGCGGCGGGGCGTCCGCGGCGGGGGTCGTGGGTGCGGTGGCGGAGGTCCTGGCCCGCGGCGGGCTGTCACCGGGGGTCCTGGCGGGGGCGCCCGGGGCACGGGGCGGGGCGCCGCCGGGGCGGCGGGAGTCCCGGCGGCCGGGAGGACGGGTGCCGGGGTGGCGCCCGGTCCTGGTCATCACCTTGTTCATACGTCGTCCCCGCTCGTCGTCCGGACCGGCGATACCGGTCGGTAACTTTCGTGTCGGGGATCTTGTACGAGCTCGGAAGGTGCCCGCGCAAGGACGGCGGGCGCGCGCCGCGGCGGCGGAAAAGTTCACCTATCAGGGTGGCCCGGAGGCGGGGAACCCTTGGCGGAACAGGGGAGTGCCGGGTGAATCGCGGGCGCGGGGTGGACGCCACGGAGGGCGCGGCCGGGACCTCGAAAGGGGACGCCCGCACGTATCCTGAAGGCCCTCCCCGGAGGCGCGGGATCGCCTCCCCGGAGTGCCCGGACCGCGTGCCCCGAGGAGTCCCGACTACGAAAGCGGCCCAGCCATGCGCGTCTACGTCCCCCTGACCCTCTCCGGTCTCGCCGAGGCGTACAAGACGGGAGAGCTGGAGACGGGTCCGTTCACCGCGTACGCCGTCACGCCCGCCCTGCGCGAGTGGTATGTCTCCGACGACATCGAGGAACTGGAGTACGCGGCGCTGAGCCGGGCCGCACTGGCCTCGCTGCGGCTGCTGGCCCTCGACGCGGGGGCCGTCCGGCGCCGCGTCGTCGTCGCGGTCGACGTTCCGGACCGGGCCGCGGCCGCGGATCCCGACCGGGGACTCGATCCGGCGGCGCTCGGCGAGGTGCGGGTCTCCCAGGACGTGACCCTGGGGAAGGCGGCGGCCGTGCATGTGGACGCCGTGGACGCGGAGGCGGACGTGACCGCGGCCGCGGCCGCGGTCGGCGCGGTGGACGCCGGGGACGACGACGCCCAGTTCGTGGTCGACGGGGCCGAGGACCACGAGCTGCTGTGGTTCGCCACGCAGGAGATCCCCGGCCTGCTCGGACTCGGGGAGTAGCCGCCCGGGTTCTGCCCGGGTTCCGTCCTCGGCGAGCTCCTCGTTGAGCTGTTGTCGGTGGCGGCGGGTACGTTCTCGGTATGGGGATGCAAGCAAACGCGCACATCGTGTGGGACTGGAACGGCACGCTGTTCCACGACAATGACGCGATCATCGGGGCGACGAACGCGGCATTCGCCGAGCTGGGTCTTGAGCCGATCACCTTGGAGCGGTACCGGGCGATGTACTGCGTGCCCGTGCCGAAGTTCTACGAGCGGCTGATGGGGCGGCTGCCCACGGACATCGAGTGGCAGATCATGGACGACACCTTCCACCGGTACTACGCCGAGCACCGCAGGACGTGCGTGCTCACCGCCGGGGTGCCCGCGCTGCTCGCCGGGTGGGAGGCGGCGGGCCGCAGCCAGTCCCTGCTGAGCATGTACGGGCACGAGGAGCTGGTCCCGCTGGTGCGGGGCTTCGGGATCGAGCCGCACTTCCTGCGGGTCGACGGGCGGACCGGGCCTTCCGGCGGCAGCAAGGCCGAACACATGGTGCGCCACCTCGGTGCCCTGGCGGGTGTCGAACCGGCCCGTGTGGTGGTGATCGGCGACGCGGTGGACGACGCCAGGGCCGCACGGCACGTCGGCGCCGGAGCCGTCCTCTACACGGGCGGTTCCCACAGCCGCGCCAGCCTGGAGGAGGCCGGTGTTCCCGTGGTGGACAGCCTGGAGGAGGCGGTCGAGGAGGCCGGCAGGCTGGCGGCCTGAAGACTCCAGCGGACGTGCCCTGGCAGGCTCCACGTCCGGCCTGTGGCCCGGGGTGCGGGCCGGGCGCGTCCGACTCGTGGCCCCCGGGGGCTCCCGGAGGGCTCCATGCCCCCCGTGACCCCCGTGACCTTGCCCGGGGACTCGCGCCCGTCAGTTCACCGGGGCCTTCGAGCGCAGCACCTTGAGGAACTCGCGCATCCATGCGGAGTGGTCCGGCCACGCGCGGGCGGAGACCAGGGTGCCGTCGACGACGGCCTCCGCGTCCTGGAAGGTCGCGCCCGCCGCCTGCATGTCGAGCTCCAGCGCGGGGTAGGCCGTGACGCGGCGCCCGCTCAGGCTGTCCACGGACGCGGTCAGCAGGGGGCCGTGACAGATCTGGGCCACCGGCTTGTCCGCGTCGAAGAACGACTTCAGGATCTTGCGGAGTTCCAGGTCGTTGCGGAGGTACTCCGGGGCCCGCCCGCCGGGGATGACCAGGGCGACGTACGCGCCGGGGTCGACCTCCGCGAACGCGAGGTCCGCGGGCCAGGTGTAGCCGGGCTTCTCCGTGTACGTGTCGAAGCCGGGCTCGAAGTCGTGGATCACGAACCGCAGCTTCTTGCGGGTGGGGGCCGCGATGTGGACCTCGTAGCCCTCCTCGATCAGACGCTGGTAGGGGTAGAGGACTTCCAGTGACTCCGCCGCGTCGCCGGTGACAATGAGGATCTTCGCTGCCATGGTGCTGCGCTCCCGTCGGCCGTCCTTGCGCGCTCGGTTCGCCGTCCCGGTCAATCTGCCTCCGGGGGAGGCGCTTGCCAAGGGTCGGAACACCGCCCGTACGACGACGGTAGCTCGCAGTCGGCCCGTACTGCATGCTGTCGCCCTGTTCGCCCCTGTGCATAGTGTCAAAGTTCCACCCCCGGTTTTGTACACATACGGCTCATGACGACCCCCCGGTCCGGGGCGATAGCCTGGTGGCGTGATCAGCGCGATATCTCGCGGGGGCATCGTCGCCCCTGCCCCGCGCCCGGAGCGCACGGACCACATCCGTGACCGGGCGTCAATCGCTGATCTTCACGGGCGGAACGGGATCATGGAGACGGCCGTCTGCGCGAGCGGAAACGCCGCGAGCGCCGACGGCGGCGCGGTCCGTACGTCGACACCACCTGCGGATCGGGCCTCGCCGAGAGCGGCGTCACAGTCCCCGGGGGCGTGCGGATCGGCCGATACGCCTCCGCCCATCTCACCTTCCGGCATAGCGTCGAACCAGACCGGACACCCCGCGTCGCGTCGCGTCGGAAGTCACGAGACCGTATTTCCTTCAACGTCACGCAACGGCGCGCGACAGGAGCCAGAGGACAATGCAGACCAAGCTGGACGAAGCCAAGGCCGAGCTGCTCGAACGGGCTGCCCGGGTAGCTGAGAACAGCCCGGTCGGGGGGCACCTACCGACTGGGACGACGGGCGAGGGCACCCCCGACCGGGACACCGTGCTCGCGTTCCTCCAGCGCTACTACCTGCACACGGCCCCGGAGGACCTCACCGACCGCGACCCGGTCGATGTCTTCGGAACGGCCTTCTCCCACTACAGACTGGCCGAGGCACGCCCTCAGGGCACGGCCAACGTGCGCGTGCACACACCCACCGTCGAGGAGAACGGCTGGACCTCCAGCCACTCCGTCGTCGAGGTGGTCATGGACGACATGCCCTTCCTCGTCGACTCGGTGACCAACGAACTGTCCCGCCAGGGGCGCGGCATCCACGTCGTCATCCATCCGCAGTTCGTCGTACGGCGTGACCTCACCGGCAAGCTCATCGAGGTGCTGCCCGTGCGGCCCTCCGCCGAGGAGCTGCCGCACGACGCGCACGTCGAGTCGTGGATCCACGTCGAGATCGACCGTGAGACCGACCGCGCCGACCTGAAGCAGATCACCGCCGACCTGCTGCGCGTCCTGTCCGACGTCCGTGAGGCCGTCGAGGACTGGGAGAAGATGCGCGACGCGGCGCTGCGGATCGCCGAGGAGCTCCCCAAGGAGCCCACCGCCGACGATCTGCGCGACCAGGAGGTCGAGGAGGCCCGGGAGCTGCTGCGCTGGCTCTCCGGCGACCACTTCACCTTCCTCGGCTACCGCGAGTACCAGCTGCGCGAGGACGACTCGCTGGCCGCCGTCCCCGGCACCGGGCTCGGCATCCTGCGCTCCGACCCGCAGCACGGCGAGGACAGCCACCCGGTCAGCCCGTCCTTCGAGCGGCTGCCCGCCGATGCCCGCGCCAAGGCCCGCGAGCACAAGCTGCTGGTCCTGACCAAGGCGAACAGCCGGGCCACCGTGCACCGGCCGTCGTACCTCGATTACGTCGGGGTCAAGAAGTTCGACGAGAACGGCGACGTCGTCGGGGAGCGCCGCTTCCTCGGCCTGTTCTCCTCCGCCGCGTACACCGAGTCCGTGCGCCGGGTGCCCGTCGTCCGCCGCAAGGTCGACGAGGTCCTGCGCGGAGCCGGGTTCTCGCCCAACAGCCACGACGGACGCGACCTCCTCCAGATCCTGGAGACGTACCCGCGCGACGAACTGTTCCAGACCCCCGCCGACGAGCTCCGGGCGATCGTCACCTCCGTCCTGTACCTCCAGGAGCGGCGCCGGCTGCGGCTCTACCTGCGCCAGGACGAGTACGGGCGCTACTACTCGGCCCTCGTCTACCTCCCCCGCGACCGCTACACCACCGGCGTGCGCCTGCGGATCATCGACATCCTCAAGGAAGAGCTCAACGGCACCAGCGTCGACTTCACGGCCTGGAACACCGAGTCGATCCTGTCCCGGCTGCACTTCGTCGTGCGGGTCGAGCCGGGAACCGAGCTGCCCCAGCTGTCCGACTCCGACAAGGAGCGCATCGAGGCGCGGCTCGTCGAGGCCGCCCGCTCCTGGGCCGACGGCTTCGCGGAGGCGCTGACCGCCGAGTGCGGTGAGGAGCGTGCCGCCGAACTGCTGCGCCGCTACGGCAACGCCTTCCCCGAGGGCTACAAGGCCGACCACTCCCCGCGCTCCGCCGTCGCCGACCTGGTCCACCTCCAGGCGCTCGGCAAGGAACCGCGCAAGGACTTCGCGCTCAGCCTGTACGAGCCGGTGGGCGCGGCCCCCGGCGAGCGCCGTTTCAAGATCTACCGCACCGGTGAGCAGGTCTCGCTCTCCGCGGTCCTGCCCGCCCTGAACCGCATGGGCGTCGAGGTCACCGACGAGAGGCCGTACGAACTGCGCTGCTCGGACCGTACGACGGCGTGGATCTACGACTTCGGGCTGCGCCTGCCCAAGTCCCTCAACGGCAACGGCGACTACCTCGGCGACGACGGCCGCGAGCGGTTCCAGGAGGTGTTCGCCGCCACCTGGACCGGACAGGCCGAGAACGACGGCTTCAACGCCCTCGTGCTGAGCGCCGGACTCACCTGGCGCCAGTCGATGGTGCTGCGCGCCTACGCGAAGTACCTGCGCCAGGCCGGTTCCACGTTCAGCCAGGACTACATGGAGGACACCCTCCGCAACAACGTCCACACCACTCGGCTGCTCGTCTCGCTGTTCGAGGCGCGGATGTCGCCGGAGCGCCAGCGCGCCGGTGTCGAGCTGACCGACGCGCTGCTGGAGGAGCTGGACGCGGCCCTCGACCAGGTCGCCTCGCTGGACGAGGACCGGATCCTGCGGTCCTTCCTCCACCTGATCAAGGCGACCCTGCGCACGAACTTCTTCCAGCAGGCGGTCGGCGGCGAGCCGCACGAGTACGTCTCCATGAAGTTCGACCCGACGGCCATCCCCGACCTCCCGGCGCCGCGCCCGGCGTTCGAGATCTGGGTGTACTCGCCGCGGGTCGAGGGCGTGCACCTGCGCTTCGGCAAGGTCGCGCGCGGTGGTCTGCGCTGGTCCGACCGGCGCGAGGACTTCCGCACGGAGATCCTCGGCCTGGTCAAGGCGCAGATGGTCAAGAACACCGTCATCGTGCCCGTCGGCGCCAAGGGCGGCTTCGTCGCCAAGCAGCTTCCCGACCCGTCCGCGGACCGTGACGCCTGGCTGGCCGAGGGCATCCGCAGCTACCGGACCTTCATCTCCGCGCTGCTCGACATCACCGACAACATGGTCGCCGGTGAGATCGTGCCGCCCGCCGACGTCGTCCGGCACGACGAGGACGACACGTACCTCGTGGTCGCCGCCGACAAGGGCACGGCGACGTTCTCGGACATCGCCAACGAGGTCGCGCAGAGCTACGACTTCTGGCTCGGCGACGCGTTCGCCTCCGGCGGCTCCGCCGGGTACGACCACAAGAAGATGGGCATCACCGCGCGCGGTGCCTGGGAGTCCGTGAAGCGGCACTTCCGGGAGCTGGGCGTCAACACCCAGACGCAGGACTTCACCGTGGTCGGTGTCGGCGACATGTCCGGTGACGTGTTCGGCAACGGCATGCTGCTCTCCGAGCACATCCGCCTGGTCGCCGCGTTCGACCACCGGCACATCTTCATCGACCCGAACCCGGACGCGGAGACCTCCTACGCCGAGCGCCGCCGCCTCTTCGAGCTGCCGCGCTCCTCGTGGGCCGACTACAACGCCGAGCTGATCTCGGCCGGCGGCGGAATCTTCCCGCGCACCGCCAAGGCCATCCCGGTCAACGCGCGCATCCGCGAGGCCCTCGGTATCGAGTCGAACGTCGCGAAGGTGACGCCGGCCGACCTGATGCGGGCGATCCTCCAGGCGCCCGTCGACCTGCTGTGGAACGGCGGCATCGGCACGTACGTGAAGTCGTCCGCCGAGTCGCACGCCGAGGTCGGCGACAAGGCCAACGACGCGATCCGCGTCGACGGCGCCGATCTGCGCGTCAAGGTCGTCGGCGAGGGCGGCAACCTGGGTCTGACCCAGCTCGGCCGGATCGAGTTCGCCACGCACGGCGGCAGGATCAACACCGACGCCATCGACAACAGCGCGGGCGTGGACACCTCCGACCACGAGGTGAACATCAAGATCCTGCTCAACGCGGTGGTGGCCAACGGCGATCTGACCGTCAAGCAGCGCAACAAGCTGCTCGCCGAGATGACCGACGAGGTCGGCGCCCTGGTGCTGCGCAACAACTACGCGCAGAACGTGGCGATCTCCAACGCGCTGGCCCAGTCCCCGAGCATGCTCCACGCCCAGCAGCGCTTCCTGCGCCACCTGGTCCGTGAGGGGCACCTCGACCGGGCCCTTGAGTTCCTGCCCACCGAGCGGCAGATCCGTGAGCGGCTCAACGCCGGTCTCGGTCTGACCGGTCCGGAGACGGCGGTCCTGCTCGCGTACACGAAGATCACGGTCTCCGTCGAGCTGCTCGCCACCTCGCTGCCGGACGACCCCTATCTGCAGAACCTGCTGCTCGCGTACTTCCCGACCGCGCTGCGCGACCGGTTCCGCGAGCAGATCGAGGGGCACGCGCTGAGCCGGGAGATCGTGACGACCGTCCTGGTCAACGACACGGTCAACACGGGCGGCACGAGCTTCCTGCACCGGCTGCGCGAGGAGACGGGTGCCTCGCTCGAGGAGATCGTCCGGGCGCAGACCGCGGCCCGCGAGATCTTCAACTCCAGCGCGGTGTGGGACGCGGTGGAGGCGCTCGACAATGTCGTCGCCGCCGACGTCCAGACCCGCATCCGCCTGCACTCGCGCCGTCTCGTCGAGCGCGGCACGCGCTGGCTGCTCAACAACCGGCCGCAGCCGCTCCAGCTCGCCGAGACGATCAGCTTCTTCAGCGACGGCGTCGAGCAGGTGTGGTCGGAGCTGCCCAAGCTGGTCCGCGGCACGGACCTGGAGTGGTACCAGCAGATCTACGACGAGCTGTCGGACGTCGGCGTGCCGGACGAAATCGCCACGCGCGTGGCCGGGTTCTCGTCCGCCTTCCCGGCGCTGGACATCGTCTCGGTGGCCGACCGCATGGGCAGGGACCCGATGGCCGTCGCCGAGGTCTACTACGACATCGCCGACCGACTCGGCATCACCCGGCTCATGGACCGCATCATCGAGCTGCCGCGTGCCGACCGCTGGCAGTCCATGGCCCGCGCCTCGATCCGCGAGGACCTGTACGCGGCCCACGCGGCCCTGACCGCCGACGTCCTGGCGGTGGGCGACGGATCGTCCACTCCCGAGCAGCGCTTCGAGGCCTGGCAGGAGAAGAACACGGCGATCCTCGGGCGGGCCCGTACGACGCTGGACGAGATCCAGGGCTCGGACTCGTTCGACCTCGCCAACCTGTCGGTGGCGATGCGGACGATGCGGACACTGCTGCGCACGCACGCCTAGAAGGTCATCCACCGGCGGTTCCCGGGCTTCAGGCCGGGGAGGCAAACGGACGGGGGCGCCCCGGGTCATCACGACCCGGGGCGCCCCCGTTTTTCTTGGGGCGGAAGTGTTCTTTCTTGCCGGTCTCTCGCGAAACTCCGGCTCGTAATTTACCTATACCTGGTAAATAGGACATTTAGCTTAAGGTTGGCTCGGCCGACGGTCCGACCGGCGGCTCTGTCGACAGGCATATGTGTGGAGGTTCCGGACTCGTGGCAGTACACCTCACCGAAAGGCGGGCCCCCGTGACGACGCCGCCCGTCATCGGTCCCCAGAGAGCCCTGAAGGCGCCGAGGGACCGGAAGATCGGCCGGCTCGTCCTGGAAGTGGCCCGCTTCTCCGTCGTCGGCGGCAGCGGGGTCGCCGTCAACATCCTCTTCTTCAACCTGGCGTTGCACGGTCTGAAGTGGGCCCCGATGGTCGCCACGGTGGTCGCCAGCTGTGTCGCCATGGGCACGAACTACCTGGGCTTCCGCTACTTCGCCTACCGGGACCGCGCCACGCGCACCCCCCGTCAGATCGCCCTCTTCTTCGCGTTCAGCGGGCTCGGCGTCGTCATGGAGAGCCTGCTGTTCTACATCGGTTATCACGGCCTGGGGATGAACGGCCCCCTCGGCTCGAACGTCGCCAAGGTGCTGTCGATCGTGCTGGCCT
The DNA here is from genome assembly GCF_040607495.1 of Streptomyces sp. NPDC005281. NCBI lineage: Bacteria > Bacillati > Actinomycetota > Actinomycetes > Kitasatosporales > Streptomycetaceae > Streptomyces > Streptomyces sp. NPDC005281. Next base: position 29,501 of record NZ_JBEXGX010000015.1, read on the forward strand.
CGGCGTTCCGCTTCGTGGTGTACCGGACCTGGGTTTTCCAGCAACACGCGAAGAGCGGCCGATAGCACCCCAAAACCGGGTGTGATGTCTACGATTAATAGGATGAATGTGGATCAACCTCGCGCGTATGCCGAGCACGGAACAGAGCCCGCCGCCTCCTCGCCCCGGACCACCGGGGCCGAGCCGGACGGGCCCGCCGTCTCCGTGGTCGTCATCGTCTACAACGACGCCGCCCGGCTCCCCATGGCCGTGCGCTCCGTGCTCGACCAGACGCTGCACGATGTCGAGGTCGTCATCGTCGACGACCGGAGCACCGACGGCTCGTACGAGGTGGCACGCGGACTGGCGGCGGCACACCCCGACCGGGTCCGCGCCTTCCGGCTGCCCGAGAACAGCGGCGGCTGCGGCGCCCCCCGCAACCGCGGCATCACCGAGGCGCGCGGCACCTACGTGCTCTTCCTCGACAGCGACGACGTCCTGGAGCGCAACGCCTGCCGCAACATGCTGGAGGCCGCCGAGACCACCGGCGCCGACCTGGTGTCCGGCCTGTGCGTACGCGTGCACGTCGACTCGCGCACCGGCAAGGAGGTCAAGTGGTACCCCTGGCTGTACGAGCGCACCCGGACCCTGGAGTCGATCTCCGAACTGCCCGACCTCCTGGTCTTCGACACCCTGTCGACCAACAAGTGCTACCGCAGGCGGTTCCTGCTCGACGAGGGGCTGCGCTTCCCGGTCGGCATCCACTACGAGGACCTGCTCTTCTCCGCCCAGGCGTACGCCAGTGCCCGCCGCATCACCCTCATCCCCAACCGGGTGTACGACTGGCGGATCGCCGACAAGGCCGAGACGAAGTCCATCAGCAACCGGCGTGACGAGATCGCCAACTTCACGCACCGCATGGAGATCCACCGCCGGGTCGACCGGCTCCTCGCGGACAAGGGCCACCTGGAGCTGAAGTTCGCCAAGGACGTCAAGTTCCTCAAGCACGACCTCGTGCTGCATCTGCGTGAACTGCCCTTCCGTGACGCCGCCTTCCGCGAGGAGTTCGCGGCGATCGCCCGGCAGTACCTGGAGTCGATCGACCGCGCCGCCTTCGACGAGACCGAACCCATCCACGCCATCTGCGCCTATCTCCTCCAGGAGAGCGACTGGGACAACCTGCTGCCCGCCGTGGACACGCTCACCAACCGCGACAAGATCTCCTCACCGCTCGTCGAGCGCGACGGCCGCGTGTACTGGTGCGCCGAGCATCTCGACGACCCCTTCGGCCGGCATGTCCTGGACGTCACCGACCTCGGTCACCACGTCAAGCCGGTCGACCGGATGTTCCTGCGCAACGCGCTGACCTCGTACGAGAGCACCGGCGCGACCGTCCGGCTCACCGGGCGCGTCACCAACCCGCTCGGTGTGATCCCGCCCGGTGCCCGGCTCGCCGCGGAACTGGAGTTCTACGCCCGCCGCCCCGGAGTGCGCTTCCAGACCTTCCGCTTCCCCGTGGCGAACGTGTGGCACGCGGGCAGTTACGTCGCCTGGGAGGGCGCGGCCGACCTCGCGGCCGTGCGGCCGCTGGGCATCGTGGACGCGGTGTGGGACGTACGGCTGCACCTCGACGTCGACGGCGTACGCACCACCACCCGGCTCACCGCGGCCGAACCCGACCTGGCGGCCGGGCAGTTGCCCGTGCGGCCCCGGCTCACCCGGCTGGTCGCCGACCGCATCGAGCCCGTCGTCTCCGCGCGCGGACACCTTTCCTTCCGGCTGGTCCCCGACAAGAAGGCGAACGTCCTCGTGCAGCGCGGTGTGCACGGCCGGGCCGGCACGCTCGCCAAGTCCGGTTACCGCAGGGCCCGTTCCCTGCGCAAGGAACTCACCTCCGGCGAGACCAAGATCCGCCTTTACCACGAGGTGTTCAGCCGGCTGCCCGTCCGCAAGGGACTCGTCGTCTTCGAGAGCCACCTGGGCCGCCAGTACAGCGACAGCCCCCGGGCGATCTACGAGGAGATGCGCCGCCAGGGGCTGGAGTTCGAGCCGGTCTGGGCGTACACCGACAGTCCGGCCGGCTTCCCGGAGGACGCCACCCTCGTACGCCGCTGGTCGCTGCCCTATCTCAGGGCGCTCGCGCAGGCCGAGTTCTGGGTCGACAACCAGAGCTACCCGCTGAAGCTGTCCAAGCGGCCGGACACGACGTACATCCAGACGTGGCACGGCTCCGCGCTCAAGCGGATGGGCTTCGACGAGGCCGAGTGGAAGCTCAAGTCCCGTGAGGGGCAGGCCGAGCAGCAAAGGACACTGGACCGCTTCGACCGGTTCCTGATCCGCTCCGAGCACGATGTACGCACCCTGGCACGGGCGTTCCGGCTCCAGGAGCGGACCCTGCTGCGGGTCGGATACCCGCGCAACGACGCCCTCGTGCGGGCGAGGCAACGGGAGGAGGGCGGCGCGGAGCGTGAACGCGGTTCCCTGGCGGCCGAGCTGGGCATCCCCGAGGACCGGCAGATTCTCCTGTACGCCCCGACCTTCCGCAGCCGCGGCCACGGACAGAAGAGGTTCGAGCTGCCCTTCGACGTCGAGCGTTTCGCCGACACCTTCGGCGACCGCTACGTCCTGCTGGTCCGCTCGCACTACCTGAACCACGTGGTGCTCCCGCCGTCCGTGCGCGGCCGGGTCATCGACGTCACCGCCCACCACGACGTGACCCCGCTGCTGGGCCTCGCCGACGCGCTGATCACCGACTACTCGTCCGTGATGTTCGACTACGCCCTGCTGGACCGTCCGATGTTCTTCTTCGCGTACGACTACGACGCGTATGTGCACGAGGACCGCGGAACCTACTTCGACCTGCTGGAGCGGGCGCCGGGGCCCGTGGTGCGGACCGAGGACGAACTGCACACCGTGCTCGGCTCGCTGGAGGAGCAGTCCGTGAAGTACGCGCCCAGGCGCGAGCAGTTCCTCGCCGACTTCGGCGAGTACGACAAGGGGACGGCGGCCCGCAGTGTCGTCGACCAGTTCTTCGGACAGTGGAGGCGTGGATGACCGGCACGCAGCGGGACATCTTCTTCGTCTCGAACAGCGTCGACGAACTGGGTGGGGTGACCACCTGGTCGCATCAGATGGCCCGGCTCTTCACCGACCGCGGTCACCGCGTGCACGTCGTGGGCGTCACCGAGCCCGCCGTTCCCCAGGAACTGGGCGAACTCCCGTACCCCACCACGACGTTGTACGACGTCCATCCGCCCCGGGTCGGATCGGCGCGCGGTCTCAGGGGGCGGCTCGACGTCGCCGAGCGGAGACTGCGGGCCGAACGGGCCGCGGGCATGCGGGAGAAGGCCGCCGAGCTGACCGTGCTGTTCCGGGCCGCGCGCCCCGGCGCGGTCGTGATCGTCACCCAGGTGTGGGCCATGGAATGGGTGGAGCTCGCCGACACCACCGGGCTGACGGTCATCGGGATGAGCCACGAGTCCTTCGAGTACTCCAGGACGACCTCGCGCTTCAGGCGGGTGCTGAAGCACTACAAGGACGTCGACCGGATGCTCGCGCTGACCCGCGAGGACGCCGACCTGTGGATCGGGCAGGGGATGGACAACGCGTCCTTCATGCCGAACCCCCTTCCGTTCATGCCCGAGGTGCCCTCGCCGCGCACGGCGAACGTCGTCGTCAGCGTGGGCCGGCTGACGGACCAGAAGGGCATCGACATGCTCCTCGACGCCTGGGCGGAGGCCGCCCCGCTCCATCCCGACTGGCGGCTGCGGATCTTCGGCTCGGGCGAGGACGAGGAGATCCTGAGGAAGCAGTGCACCGCCCTCGGGCTCGACGACTCGGTCGACTGGATGGGGCGGACGAGCGATGTGCCGGGCGCGCTGCGCGGCGGCTCGGTCTTCGTGCTCTCCTCACGCGGCGAGGGCTTCCCGCTCGCGCTGATGGAAGCCATGGCCACCGGCCTTCCGTGCGCCGCCTTCGACTGCGCGCCCGGTGTCCACGAGATCGTCCGGGACGGCGAGGACGGCCTGCTGGCCACCCTCGGCAACACCGGTGAGCTGGCCCGCCGGCTGGACACGCTGATGTCCGACAGGGCGCTGCGGGACTCCATGGGCGAGGCGGCCCGCGCGAACGTCCAGCGCTTCACCACGGACGAGGTCGTCCGCGGGTGGGAGGAGCTGTTCGCGTTCCTGGAGCGCTGAGCGGCGCCGGTGCGGCAGCGGCCCCCGAGTGGCCGCCTGAGCTGCGTCTGTGTGCGGGCCACCGGTGGCCCGCACACCTACGCGGAACAACGACTGAGGCGGAGCCGTGGACGGCTCCGCCTCAGTCGTTGTTCACATGCCTCAGCCGCGGTTCACGCGGCTACTTGCCCGTGAACTTCTCGTACTCCTTGAGGACGTCCTCGGTCAGGCCGTCCATGCGCAGCTCGCCGCGCTCCAGCCAGAGCACGCGGTCGCAGGTGTCGCGGATGGACTTGTTGTTGTGGCTGACCAGGAACACCGTGCCCGCGGTCTTGCGCAGCTCGCGGATGCGGGCCTCGGACCGCTTCTGGAAGGAGCGGTCACCGGTGGCGAGGGCCTCGTCGATCATCAGGACGTCGTGGTCCTTGGCCGCGGCGATGGAGAACCGCAGCCGGGCCGCCATGCCGGAGGAGTAGGTCCGCATCGGCAGGGTGATGAAGTCGCCCTTCTCGTTGATGCCGGAGAAGTCGACGATCTCCTGGTAGCGCTCCCTGACCTGCTCGCGGGACATGCCCATGGCGAGGCCGCCGAGGTAGACGTTCCGCTCGCCGGTCAGGTCGTTCATCAGGGCCGCGTTCACGCCGAGCAGCGAGGGCTGGCCGTCGGTGTAGATCTTGCCGTTCTCCACCGGGAGCAGGCCCGCGACCGCCTTGAGCAGCGTGGACTTGCCGGAACCGTTGGTGCCGATCAGGCCGATGGCCTCGCCGCGGTAGGCGGTGAAGGAGACGCACTTGACGGCGTGGACCTTGCGGACGCCGGAGGCCTTCTCGGACCGCTCGCGGCGCATGATGCGGTTGAGCGCGGCGGTGGCGCTGCCCCGCCCGGCGCCGGTGCCGTTGACGCGGTACACGATGTCGACGCGGTCCGCGATGACGGTCGGGATGCGCTCGGCGTCGGCCGCGGGGGCGCTCTCGTTCTGCGGCTGGGTGTCCTGCACGATGATGTCAGCCACGGCCGTACGTCTCCTCAGCCTTCCAGAAGTAGATGAAGCCGCCGACGCCGGCGGCGACCGCCCAGCCCACCGCGAGCGCCCAGACGTGGTGCGGGAGCTGGTGCGCGTGGAAGGTGTCGATCAGCGAGTAGCGCATCAGGTCGATGTAGACGGCCGCCGGGTTGCTCGAGAGCGCAACCTCCACCCAGTGCGGCACGCTGCTGTTCTTGAGCATCTTGTCGATGCTCCACATGACACCGGAGACATACATCCAGGTGCGCAGGATGAACGGCATGAGCTGGGCGATGTCGGGCGTCTTGGCACCCATCCGCGCCATGATCATCGCGATGCCCGCGTTGAACGTGAACTGGAGCACCAGGACGGGCACCGCGAGCAGCCACGAGGCGCTCACCGGGACGCCGAAGCACAGCAGGATGACGATCAGGGCGGCCATCGAGAACAGGAGCTGCTGGAGCTGCTGGATGGCGTACGACACCGGCAGGGCTGCGCGCGGGAAGTGCAGGGCGCGGACCAGGCCGAGGCTGCCGGAGATCGCCCGGGTGCCCGCCATGATCGAGCTCTGGGTGAACGTCCAGATGAAGACGCCGGTGACCAGGAACGGGATGAAGTCCGGCACACCGTGGCTGGTGCCGAGCAGGACACCGAAGATGAAGTAGTAGACGGCCGCGTTCAGCAGCGGAGTCATCACCTGCCACACCTGGCCGAGCTTGGCCTCGCTGTACTGCGCGGTGAGCTTGGCGGTGGCGAAGGCGGTGATGAAGTGGCGCCGCGCCCACAGCTCGCGGACGTACGCGGGCAGGCTCGGGCGCGCGCCGCTGACGGTGAGGCCGTACCGGGCGGCGATGGCCGCGGCGTCGTCGGTGGGGGCCGGCGGCGCTGTCGGGGGCGGTGTGTTGAGGACCTGGCTCACATCCGTTGCTTTCGCTCGGGGGGTGGGGGCGCACGGTCGGTCCCGTGACGTTTCCAGCGGCGTTTCTTGCCGTTTTCTTGCGTCGGAACGGGACCGTATCGTCGTAACGCGAGAGTAGGCCCAGTCGACGTCGGAACGCAACCGTTTCGTCGTAACGCCCTATGCTGGTCCGTATGACGACGAACGCCGATACAGCCGCGAGTGCCGCCACGCCCGCGCCTGCCGACGGAAAACCCCGGCGCCGCCGGGCTCCCGCCGGTGCGGCCGTCCTGCGCGAGGACGTCACCGAGGCGATCCGCGCCGCCGTCTTCGAGGAGCTGGCGTCCGTCGGCTACGCCAGGATGTCCATCGAGGGCATCGCCCGCCGCGCGGGCGTCGGCAAGACCGCGGTGTACCGGCGCTGGCGCTCCAAGCTGCATCTCGTGCTCGACCTGGTCTCGGCGATCGCGGTCCAGGGGCTTCCCGCACCGGACACCGGTTCCCTGGAGGGCGACCTGCGCCTGCTGTACGAGGTCACCTCGCGCGCGCTGCGGCACCCGGTGGCCGGGCAGATCATCCCCGACCTCCAGGCAGAGGCCGCCCGCAACCCCGAGATCGCGGACGCCATGCAGCAGGCGCTGCGGGAGGGCCAGCAGTCGGTGTCGAGCGGGATCGTCGCGTCGGCCGTCACGCGGGGCGAGATCCGCGAGGGCGTCGACGTCGAACTCGCGCTTGACCTGATGTCCGGCCCGTTGTACTGGCGCGCGGTCGTGGTCCGCGGCCCCAAGGTCCCCAAGGGCTACCTGGCCAGCCTGGCCCGAGCGACAGCGGCGGCCCTCAAGGCCCTCTGACCTGGAGGCCCCGGGTCGGCCCCGTTCCTCAGGGTGGACCGCTACCCGGTCGACAAAGGCCGCCCTCGAGAGGCGGCCTTTGGGAGCGGAGTCCGGGGATGGTTGGTGTCAGGCCCCGCTCGTGTTCGGGTGGTGGTGGAGCCAGCCGGACCAGGCCGAGGTGATCATGTCCTCGACGTCGTGGCGGGCCTTCCAGCCCAGTTCCTCGGCGATGCGGTCGGCGGAGGCGACCACGCGGGCCGGGTCTCCGGGGCGGCGCGGGGTGGTGACCGGGGGCCGGTCGTGGCCGGTGAGGGCGTTGATGCGGTCGATCATCTCGCGCACCGAAACCCCCTCGCCACGCCCGATGTTGAGGGTCAGCGCGGCCCCGGGCGAGGTCGTGAGGGCGCGGGCCGCGGCCACATGCGCCTCGGCCAGGTCGACCACGTGGATGTAGTCGCGCACACACGTGCCGTCCGGTGTCGCGTAGTCGTCGCCGAAGATCCGCGGCGGAGCGTTCTCGGTCAGCTTCTCGAAGACCATCGGGACGAGGTTGAAGACGCCCGTGTCGGCCAGCTCGGGGGTCGCCGCCCCGGCCACGTTGAAGTAGCGCAGGCACGCCGTGGACAGACCCGTCGCGCGGCCCGTGGCGCGCACCAGCCACTCGCCCGCCAGCTTCGTCTCGCCGTACGGGCTGATCGGCGCGCAGGGGGTCTCCTCCGTCACCAGGTCCACGTCCGGCATGCCGTAGACCGCGGCCGAGGACGAGAAGACGAACGCGGTCACGGACGCCGCGGTCACGGCCTCCAGCAGGACGCGCAGGCCCTCGACGTTCTCCCGGTAGTAGTGCAGGGGCAGCTCCACGGACTCGCCGACCTGCTTCTTCGCCGCCAGGTGGACCACACCGGTGACGGAGTGCTCCGCGAGCGTGCGGGCCACCAGGTCGCCGTCAAGGGTCGAGCCGACCACCAGCGGAACGTCCGACGGCACCCGCTCCGCGATCCCCGTGGACAGGTCGTCGTACACCACGGCCTGTTCGCCCGCCTCGCGCAGCGCGCGGACGACGTGCGCTCCGATGTAGCCGGCGCCGCCGGTGATCAGCCAGGTCATGTGCGGCCGTTCTCCTCGTGAGTGGTGCGGTGCGTCCGTGGTGACGGACGGTGAGTCTGTGCTCGTGAAGGGGGTGGGGGCGCGTGACGGTGTCCGTGCCTCGCGTCTCCGCGTCCGCGTATCAGTGAAGCAGGCGGCGGAGTCTGCGGGACACCACTTCGGTCATTCCTCGCCAACCGGACGCCGTGCGCAGACCGAGCGCCCCCGCGTGCGTCCGGTAGGGCTGTACGAGGAGGACACCGTGGTGAGCGTCCAGGACCGCGCGTCGGCGCAGCAGGCCGGGCCCGGCGAGCGCGTGCCCCGACACCTCCCGGCTCGTGCCGTCGCGAAAGCGCACGGTCAGGCGCAGATCCCAGACGCCCGCGCCCAGCGCCGACAGCTCCACCGGCGTCTGGGCCGACCAGGAGTCCCCGTAGCGGTCGGCCACCAGGGCCGTCGTGCCGCTCAGGCCCACGCGGCCCTGCTCCCGGTGGACGAACTCCACGTCGACCGAGACGGGACCGGCCTCGGACACGCGCCCGTACAGCTCGTGCAGGCGCAGCCGCAGCCGGGTGCCCCGCGCGCGGGGGCGCAGTTCGGCGTCGACGGCGGCGGGCAGCAGGTGGGCGGGCCGGCCCAGGAAGTGCTCCAGGGTCACCTCGGGAAGGTCGGTGGACCACACGGGGGTGCCGTCGCCGTCGCGGGTGTAGGGCGGGAGCAGCCGGGCCGGGCGGGCCGCCAGCTCCTTGAGGCGGGGCAGGTCGCGCGGGGCCGGGCAGGCGAGGATCACACGGGCGACGAGGCGGCCGGGGGCGGCCGGATTGACCGTGAAGTCGGCCGCGTCGAACGTCGACAGATACCGCCGGGTGAGGTCCCACCAGGCGCTCCGGTACTCGGCGGTGCGCAGTTCCAGTTCGCGCGTGTACATCCGCAGCTCGTGGTCGAGGAACTTGGCGTGCACCGCCCGCGCGAGCTGCTTCTCCCCGGCGTTCAGGAGGATCTCGTACGCCGCCTGGTTCGCCTCGGTCCTTGCGCGCCAGTTGCCGATGTCGGCGCGGTCGAGCGAGATGGACAGGCGGTCGGCTGAGCGCCTCACGTGCCAGATGTACACCGTCTCGGGAATCAGGACGATCCGCGGCGCGGCGGCCAGCACCCGCGCGGTGAACACGAAGTCCTCGTAGGGGTAGCGGCCCTCGGGGAAGCGGATGCCGTGCTCGCGCAGGAAGTCGGTGCGGTACAGCTTGTTGACGCAGAGGGTGTCGTGGGTGAGCCGCAGGCGCCGGGAGGGGCGGGATATCAGGGTGGGCCGGGTGTAGAGCTTGCGCTCCCAGGGGACCTCGCGGCCCGAGGGCAGTTCGCGGCGCACGCACAGCCCGGCCGCGACCTGGACGTGGTGTTCCTCGGCGGAGCGGAGCAGCGCGTCCACCGCGCCGGGCGGCAGGACGTCGTCGCTGTCCAGGAACATCAGGTACGGGGCCGTGGCCGCGTCGATGCCGTCGTTGCGCGGGCTGCCGCAGCCGCCGCTGTTGGCCGGCCGGTGGATCACCTTCAGGCGTGGCTCGCCGTCGGTGAGGGCGTCGAGGAGGGCGGCACTGCCGTCCGTCGAGCAGTCGTCCACGGCGATGACCTCGTGCACGGCCGGGCCCTGCGCGAGTGCCGAGCGCACGGCGTCCGCGACATGGGCGGCGTCGTCGTACCCGATGACGACGACACTGACCTTCGCCTGATGAGGGTTCATGTGATCCACGAGCCGGAATCGTAAGTATTGCGGGTAATTCTCCGTTAAGAGGCAGTCACTGTCTTGTTCGGAGCCCGGCGGGAATCCGGTGTGTGCCGCGCTCCGGCCCGGTCGGCGCGTCGCGGTGCGGGGCGGCCGTGGACAGGCCCGACCGCCACAGCCGTACGAACGACACTCCCGCCGCCGTCGCCAGCAGGCCGTTGCGTACGAGCATCAGCAGGCAGCCCGTCCAGGTGCTGCGCACCACTTCGCCGTACATCCCCGGGTACACCACCGAACTGACCGCCGCCGCCGCCACGATCAGCAGGGCGACCGGGCGTTGCGCGGTGTGCCGCGAGGTCAGGCAGACGGCGGCGAGGCCCAGCAGCCACACCATGTACTGGGGGCTGATCACCCGGCTCGTCACGGTGAACAACAGGACCGCCGTGAGCGCCGCGTCGTACGGTGTGGCCGCCGTCCAGCGCCGCGCCCGGACCCGCCACAGCAGCACGAGAGCGAACGCGGCGACCGTCAGGGCGAGCGAGCAGGCCGCGACCGCGCCGGTGTACGGCCCGACGAACTCCATCGCGCCGTACTGGTAGCGGGCCGTGCCCGGCCAGCCGGCGAGGCGCGCGAAGCCCAGGACCGTGCCGCCGAGGGACTCGATCTGGACCCCCCGGCCGCTCTGCTGGCGCAGGAAGTCGAAGGAGCCGCTGAAGACGGCCGTGAGGACGGCGAGCAGCGCGGCCGCGGTGGCCGCCGCCGAGGTCCACACCTCGCGGGTGGTGCGGCCCCGCGGGGTGCCGATCAGTGCCAGCGCGGGCCAGACCTTCACCAGGGCTCCCATCGCGGCGAAGGCGCCGGACAGGCGCGGCCGGCGCGGGAGCGCCAGCAGGGAGACGACGGCGAAGGCGGTGACCTGTACGTCGTACCGGGCGAGCGGGACGTGCAGCAGCAGGGGCAGGCCCAGCACCCACAGCCAGGCGCCGCGCGCGCTGCGGCCGGGCCGCAGCCCCGCGCGCGTGAGGGCGACGGCGATCACCGCGTCGGCGGCGAGTGCGAAGACGACGAACGCGGTGAAGTACGTCAGCCCTGGCAGCAGTCCGGGCGCCAGCAGCACCGGGCCGGCGCCCGGCGGGTACTGCCACAGGCGGTCGCCCGCCGGGAACGCGCCCCGCGACAGGACGCCGTACCAGTGGAAGTACAGATGGCCCACCTCGCGGGACACCCCGCCCCCGCCGAGGAGGGCGAGGCGGTCGTGGGCGAGGAGCCACAGCATCAGGGCGCGGGTGGCGAGCCAGGCGGCGGCGAGGGCAGGCGGGCGGTGGTTCCTGAAGGTGCTCATCAAGCCCGGATCGTAAGCCGCATGGATGGGTCGTAACGCGCAATACGCGTCAATGCCGGTCAAAGGTTGTTTAATAGCAAAAAATCTCCCTCATGGTGTTTGCATGGATGAGGCTGCCCGCGGCCCGGCAGCCGTCGGCCCGGCAGCCGTCGGCCCGGCCCCCGGCCGTCAGGTATCCGGTGGCCAGGTATCCGGTGGTCCGGCGCCCGGTGGTCCGGTGCCCGGAACCGGTGACCGTCGCCCTGTGCGTCCTTGTGCCCGTCCTGGTCATGCTCGGGATCGGCCTGTGGGGGCTCGACCGCGGCGGCATGTGGCGCGACGAGGCGGTGACCTTCCAGGTCGCGCGGCGCTCGGTGCCCCAGATCTGGCACCTGCTGCACACCGTGGACGCCGTGCACGGGCTGTACTACCTCCTCATGCACGCCGTCCTCGCCCAGCACCCCGGCGAGATCGCCCTGCGCCTGCCCTCCGTCTGCGGCGCGGCCGCGACCGCCGGGCTCGTGGCCGCACTCGGCGTCCGCCTCGGCCGCCCGCGGGTCGGCCTGTGGGCGGGCCTGCTGTACGCCGTCACGCCCATGACCGGCCACTTCGCCCAGGAGGGCCGCTCCTACGCGCTCGTCGCGGCCGGCGCGGCCGGGACGACCCTGCTGCTGGTCCTGGCCGCCAGGTCCGCCGGGCCCGGACCCTGGTGCGCGTACGCGGTGACGGCCGCCGCCACCTGCCTGCTGCACGAGATGGCCCTGCTCCTGCTCCTCGCCCACGCCACCACGCTGGCGCTCGCCCGCGTACCGGCCCGGGTGTGGCGGGCCTGGCTCCTCGCCGCCGCGGCCGTGGCCCTGGTGCTGGCGCCCCTGGCCCTCGTCTCCCACGGCCAGTCCGCGCAGGTCGCCTGGCTGCCCCGTACCGGAATCGGGAGCGTGAAGCGTCTGCTCGGGCAGTTCACCGGACCGGCCCGGCTCGTGATCGTGCCCTACCTGGTCCTCGTCGCCCTCGCCTTCCGGCCGGAGCCGACCCCGCGCGGCACGCTCTCGCTCCCGTCCGTCGCCCTGCCCCTGGTGGCCGTGCCCCCGGCGGTGCTGCTGACGGTGTCGCACTGGCGGCCTCTCTACGACGAGCGCTACGTCCTGTTCGCCCTCGCCGGGGCCCCGCTGCTCGCGGCCGCCGGAGCCGACCACCTCGCCAGGAGACTGCCGCGGCTGCTGCCCCACGCCGTCACCACAGGCGTCCTCGCCGTGACCCTCGTCCTCGCCGTCCAGCTCCCGCTGCTGCGCGAGGACCGCAGCCCCGACCGCCGCCCGGACAACCTGGCCGCCGTCTCCGCCGTGGCCCGCGGCGAACTGCGCCCCGGCGACGCGGTGCTGTTCCTGCCCTCGCTCGCGCGCCGCGCGGCACTGGCGTATCCGCAGGGCTTCCGCGGGATCCGAGACATCGCGCTCAGCGTTCCCGCGTCCGCCTCCGGAACCCTGTACGGCCGGGAGGCGGATCCCCGGGAACTGCGCCGCAGACTGGACCGGCTCGACCGGGTGTGGCTGGTCGCCGCGCCCTTCGCCACGCGCCGGACCTGGCGGCCGGGCGAGACGACCGAGCGGCTCAAGCTGGCCGTGATCGACGAGCAGTTCGAGCCCCTGGAGCAGGTCGTGAGCCGGGGTGTGACGCTGCGCCTCTACGTGCGCCGGCCTACGTACATCCCGGCGCCTCGGACAGGGCCGCCTCGTCCAGTGCCACCGTCAGCCGGTCGAGCCGGGCCCGGAGCTCTCGGATCTCCTCCAGGTCCGCCCCGGTAGCGGCCGCGATCCGGCGCGGCACGTCCAGCGCGCGCTCCCGCAGCGCGGCCCCCTGCTCGGTGAGCCCCACCTGTACGGACCGCTCGTCCCGCGCGCTGCGCTCCCGCCGTACGAGCCCCGCCGTCTCCAGCCGCTTCAGCAGCGGCGACAGGGTGCCCGAGTCGAGCCGCAGATGCTCGCCGACCTTCTTGACGGGCAGTTCGCCGTGCTCCCACAGCACCAGCATCACCAGGTACTGGGGGTAGGTGATCCCGAGGTCCTTCAGCAGGACGCGGTAGACGCCGCCGAAGGCGCGCGAGGCGGCGTTCAGCGAGAAGCAGATCTGCTCGTCGAGGCGGAGGAAGTCCCTCGCGGCGGGGGGCGCGGTGCTCGGGGCGGGTGTTGCGGTCATGTCCCCAGGATAGCCATGGCGAGCAATTAAGTTGTGCACAACTGAATTGCGTGCTCTAATTCTGTCCGTGAGGCCGCCGGACCGGCGGCCCCGCCAGGATTCCGGCTTGATCCGACTTGAGAGGGATGGTCCCCATGGACGCGCTCTACACCGCCGTCGCCACCGCCACCCACGGCCGCGAGGGCCGTGCCGTCAGCTCCGACGGCACGCTCGACCTCCAGCTGGGCATTCCGGCGCAGATGGGCGGCAGCGGCGAGGGGACCAACCCCGAGCAGCTGTTCGCCGCCGGGTACGCGGCCTGTTTCGCGAGCGCCCTCGGCCTGGTCGGCCGTGCCGCGAAGGTCGACGTCACGCAGGCCGCCGTGACCGGCGAGGTGAGCATCGGCAAGCAGGGCGAGGGCTTCGGCCTGGCCGTCACGCTCCGCGTCGAGCTGCCCGACACCGTGGACGAGGCGACCGGCCGCAAGCTGGTCGAGCAGGCCCACCAGGTCTGCCCCTACTCCAACGCCACCCGCGGCAACATCCCGGTCGAGCTCGTCATCGAGTAACCGGCACCGAGCGGGCCGGTTACGGGACGGTTCGTCATCGAGCGGCACGGACCGCCGCACCGGCCTTCGCGCCGGCACCCGCACCGCCCTTCGCGACGGCCCCTGCACCGGCCGCCGCACCGGCGCGGGTGCCGGACCCCGGGCCGATCCGGGCCAGTACCTCCCCGGTCTCCCGGCTCCAGTCCACCACCGTCGCCTCCTCGGGCACCTGCCGCCAGCGCGTCAGCAGCAGCCAGCGGGCGTGGTACCGGCGGGCGACGGCGGTGCGTTCGGCCCGGGTCGAGTCCGGGGCGAGATAGGCGCGGACCGCGGCGAGCCGGCGCAGCCGCTCGCTCTCGGCGAGGGCCGGGTCCGGCCAGGCGGGCGCCGCGAGGTCCGGGCCGTAGCCCGCGAGCAGATGGACCGAGTAGTACCCGTCCGCGATGACCGCCTCGCCGGGCCGGATGTGCCGCGCCGCCCAGTCGTACGTCGGCCAGCGCGGCGGCTGGTCGAAGCCGACCGGGTCGAGGGAACGCGGCACCACCGCCCCGGCGTGCACGGTCAGGAACCCGGTCAGGGCGCCGACGGCCGCGGCCCCGCCCAGCAGCCGCCGCCAGGGCCCCCACGGGCGCGGCCCGGCCAGCTCCACCCCGAGCGCGAACTGGAGCGGCACCAGCGTGAGCCCGAGGATCCTGCCGTACGTGTAGTGCCCGCTCAGCCAGCCGTACGCCACCGTCGCGCACTCCAGCGCGAACATCAGCACCAGCGGATCGCGCCACCCGCGTCCCTCGTTCCGCCGGGCACGCCCGGCCCGCAGCCACAGCGCGGGGACCCCGGTCAGCGCCAGCCAGAAGTGTCCGGGCATCCGGTCGTACAACTGCTCGTGCATGGCGTCCACGCTGCGGTCCCCGGCCAGCCCGAAGACATCGAAGTACGGCCACGCGTACGCGACGAGGAGCGCCACCGCGCCCGTGAGCAGCCACCGGGCCGCCACCGCCGGACGCCATCCGCGCTGCCCGCCGGCCACGAACGCAACCCCGCCGAGCACCGCCGCGACCGAGGTGATCGGATGCACCAGCAGGATCAGTCCGTACAGGGCGCCGAGGGCCGCGTACCCCCACGGGCTCCCGAGGCCGCCCGGGCCCACGAACCGGACGGGGCCGCCGGTGTCCGCCGCGCGCCTGCCGGTGAACGCCCAGGCCCAGAAGGCCAGTCCGATGGCGAACGTCGACGGATAGCCCAGGTTGCCGGTCATCGACATCAGCCCGAGGTAGCCGCTCCACCAGGCCCGCTCGGTGCCCCACAGCAGCACCATCGCGAGCAGGCACAGGCCGGGCGCCCCGCGACGGGGTGTCAGCACACGCGTGAAACGGCCGATGCCCGTCAGCAGCACCAGGAGGTTGACCGGCCCCGACAGCCGCACCAGCGCCCAGCCGCCGAGACCGGTCAGCCGGGCGAAGGCGCCCTGGGCCACCGCGTACGGCGAGTAGTACGGGCTGCCGGCGCCCGGCAGGTCCGCCATCGGGTGCCGCGGGTGCAGCAGGTCCGCCCGCAGGCGTTCGACGACCGCCGCGTGCTGGCCCGCGTCGCAGCACAACGGGATCCGCAGGTACGCGAGTGTCATCACCAGCCAGAACAGGCCGCCGAAGACCTGGTACGGCGTCGGACGCCAGGCGGCTCCGCCGCGCAGCGCGGTCGCCCCGCGGACGGCTCCCCGCCGGGTGACGACATCGGCGCTCATCGGGCGGTGGGGGAGGAGCGGGGACCCGCGGTTTGTGGCATCTGCCGTATATGCCCGTCCCGATGGGCGGCCTAGCCCGGGATCACCTCATCGGGCGACCTCGGATTCCCGGCGCGCCGGCCCCGGAACGAGACCGCCGAGCGTCCGCGTGCCCGGCCGGACGACCACGTCGAGCAGCAGCGGAAGGCCCACCGCGGGCAGCAGCCACAGCAGCACGATCAGCCGCTCGCCCCAGACGTTGATGTCGGGGTGCGCGGCCTGGTTGAGCACTCCGGTGCCCGCGGCAGCCAGCAGGAAGACGGCGAAGGCGGGGTGTCTGCGCAGCGCCCCCCAACCGGCCGCCACCAGCGCCGCGAGGAACAGCGGCTCCCACAGCCGGCGGCGCGTCCACTCGATCCAGAAGGCGGCCTCCAGATGGAGGAACTCGGGCCACGGATGGACGCGGTCGGGACGCGCGTAGTGCCCGGTGAGCAGATCCTGCACGCTGTCCGACTGGGACGGGTAGTGCAGCAGCTTCGCGAGCAGCACGGTGGCCAGCACACCGCAGGCCGCCACCACCCCCAGGGTCCGCAGCGGTCCGTCCCACCGGCGCCGGCGCGCCAGGAGCACCGCGCAGGCGGCGCTCAGGCACAGACCGAGGAACAGTGCCTGCGAGTGCTTCACCGTGAAGAGGACCGTCAGACAGCCTCCGGCCAGCCAGGTCCCGGCCCGTGCGCGGCCCTCGAGGACCAGGGCGCAGCCCCACAGGGCCGCGAGGGTCAGGGCCATCATCAGGCCCTCGGTCATCGGGCGCATCGCCGTCGTACCGCACGGCAGGACGTAGTAGAGGGCCTGCCCGGTCAGGGCCGCGCCCGTTGAAACGCGCAGGGTGCGCAGCAGCAGGAAGACGAGGACGCCCCCGGCCACCGTCACGACGACCGCCGAGGCCCACAGGCCCCAGGTCACCCCCAGCAACGTCACGAACGGCACCAGGAACACCGGATACCCCGGCCGCACCTCGAAGATCCGCATGAAGCGGGGCGGCATGAACGGAACGATGTGTCCCGCCGTCCGCCCGGCCTTCAGCCGCGCGGACACCCCCCGCCACTGCTCGCGCCGGCACTCGGCGACGACCTGCCGGGTCGGGCTCGCGCGGTGGAAGCGCACCACGTCCACGGCCTGGCCGCGCCGGGCGACGGACGCCTTTCCCGCACAGACGTAGTCGATCGTCAGGGCGGCGGCCCGCTGCTTGCTCTCACCGCGCAGGTCCAGCGCGTACGAGAGGTAGTTCTTGGTGTCGGGGGTGTCGCGGCCGGTGGGGTTGGCGAGCTGGAGGAAGGCGAAGACGACGGCGATCAGGATCACCCGGGCGCGGGCCGAACGAGGTGCGCGCGGGGCCCGCGCCAGGAAGCGGCGGGAACGCGCGGCCGACGGGGCGCCGCCGGAGCCGTTCGCGGTGCTGTTCCGCAGGCCGTTCGCGGGTCCGTCCATGGGTCCCCCGGATCCCCTCGCGGGGTGGTTCGCGGGTCCGTCGGCGGGTTCGTCCACGGGGCCGTCCGGGCGTCGGCCCGCGGATCGGTCCACGGGTTCGTCCACGGGGCCGCTCATGAGGTGGTGAGGACGTCGTGGCCCGCCTGGGCGGGCACCGGGACGACCGGGGCAGGCGGCCCGGCCCGCTCGCCGAGCAGCAGTGTCCGCACCACCCGCTCGGCGGCCCGGCCGTCGTCGAACTCGCAGAAGCGCGCACGGAATCCGGTCCGCAGCCGCTCCGACTCCCCGTCCCGCCAGGCCCCCGACGCGAACAGCCACGCCAACTCCCGCTGCGAGCAGGCCACATGACCGGGGGCATCGGCCGTGATGTCGAAGTAGGCGCCCCGGCTCGCCGCGTACGCGCCCCAGTCGTCGGCGAGGAGCACGATCGGCCGGTCCAGGTTGGCGTAGTCGAACATGAGGGCCGAGTAGTCGGTCACCAGGGCGTCGGAGGCCAGCATCACGTCCTCGACGCACGGTTCGTCGGTCGCGTCGACCACGACACCGCGCCGGTGCAGCTCGGCCAGCCCCATCCCGCGCGCCGGACCGTCCGCGAGCGAGGGATGCAGCCGTACGACAAGGGTGTGGTCCGCGCCGAGGCCGTCCGCGAACGCGGCCAGGTCGAGCCGGTCGGCATGCCCGCCGCGCACGTACTCCCGGCGTGTCGGCGCGTACAGCACCACCCGGTTCCCGGCCGGGATCCCGAGGCGGGTGCGGGCCGCCACCGCGTCCTCGGGCCGGGCCCGCACCAGCACGTCGTTGCGCGGGCTGCCGCTGCGCAGCGAGGTGAAGTGGCAGGGGTAGGCGCGGTCCCAGACCAGCTCCGAGTGCCGGTTGGCGACCAGGCTGTAGTCCCAGCGGTCGGCCCGGCGCAGCATCTGCGGCACGTCGACGCCGTGCCGAGCGCCCGGCTTGTCGAGCAGGTCCGCGGCCATGTACTTCAGCGGGGTGCCCTGATGGGTGTGGATGTGGACGGTGCCGGGGCGCTTGGCCAGGGAGCCGGGCCAGTTGACGTTGTTCACGAAGTACGTGGCCCGCGCGGTGATCCGGCGGTAGGACAGCGAGTCGAGGAGGACGTGCTCGGTGTCCGGCGGCAGCAGCGCCGCCTGCTCCTCGTCGCGCACCACCCACACCCCGCGCAGCTGCGGGGCGAGTTCGCGCGCGGCGGCGTACACCGCGGCGGGATCACCGAGGACACCCCGGTGCGAGAACGCCGAGTACACCGCGAGCTGCGGGTCGAGCGGCCGTTGCCCGTGCGCCGCCGACCAGCCGTGCTTGACCCGCGCGCCGAGCACCCGGCGGGCCTGCTGCCCGCGCCGGCCGAGCTCCAGGCCGGCGCGGCCCGCCTGCCTCCGCACCCGGTAGCGCGTGAAACCGCCCTCCAGGACACGCAGTTCGGACGGTACGGGTCCGGCCTTGTGCCCGCGGAAGAGCGCGGCCGTCAGCCGGAAGAACTCGGCCTTGTCCTCCTTCGGCAGCCGGTCCTCCTTGGAGAGGATGTCGAGGCAGTGCTCGCCCATCTTGCGGTGCAGATAGGGGCGCCAGTGCGCGAGTTCCGGCCGGGCGCCGACGAACGCGAAGACCCGCTCGTACTGGTCGTGGACGTCGAAGTGCTTGCGGCTGGTGGTGGACAGGATGTTGCCCTGGCGCCGCTGGCGGTAGGCCAGACAGATCCGGTCGAGTGTCGCGATCCGTTCCGCGCTGAGCAGCACCGGGAACGTCCAGGGCGTGTCCTCGTAGTACCCGGGCGGGAAGGCGAAGCCCTCCCGTTCGACGAACTCCCGGCGGTACACCTTGTTCCACACCACCATCAACAGGTCGAGGATCTCCGGGCGTTCGGCCGCCGTGAAGGTGCCGTCACCGGCCTCGGCGAGGACGTGCGCCAGCACGTTCCTGCGGGTGCCGCCCCACCAGTAGGTGCGCGCGTAGTCGAACACCAGCACATCGGGGTCGGCGGTCTCGTCCAGACGGTCGGCGACGGCGCGCAGCGCGCCCGGGGTGAGGGTGTCGTCGCTGTCGAGGAAGAAGAGGTAGTCCCCGCCGGCGAGCGGCATCCCGGCGTTGCGGGCACGGCCGAGCCCCACGTTCTCCGGCAGATGCAGGACCCGTACCCGGGGATCACGGGCCGCGTACTCGTCGAGGATCGCGCCGCAGCCGTCCGGGGAACAGTCGTCGACTGCGACGACCTCGATGTCCGTGTACGACTGCTCCAGGACCGAGTCGAGGCACTCGCGCAGAAAGCCCTGCACCTTGAAGACGGGGACGATGACGCTGAAGCGGGGCACGTCAGCTCCTTACGAGGGTGGACGCGGCGGGAGCCGGGACGCGTTCGGCGAGCGGCAGGACGGGCGGGATCGTCTCGGGGGACTCGCCCAGCAGCACTCTGCGGACGACCCGCTCGGCGGCTCTGCCGTCGTCGAACTCGCAGAAGCGCTCACGGAACCGGGCCCGCAGCGCGGCGGCGGCCGGATCCGCGTAGGAGCCGTCGGTGAACAGCGCGGCCAGCTCGTCCGGGGTGCGTGCCACCTTGCCCGGCGGCTCCCGCAGCACGTCGAAGTAGACGCCCCGGGTCTCCCGGTAGACCTCCCAGTCGTCCGCGTACACGACGACCGGGCGGTCGAGGTTGGCGTAGTCGAACATGATCGACGAGTAGTCCGTGATCAGCGCGTCGGCGGCCAGGCACACGTCCTCGGAGGACCGGTGCCCGGTCACGTCGATGATCCGCCCGCTGCCGCGCCCGCGGCCCTCGTCGTAGAAGTAGTGGGCGCGCAGCAGGACGACGAACTGCTCGCCGATCGCCTCGCAGAAGGCCTCCAGGTCGAGCCGGGACTCGAAACCGGTGCTGTGGTCGCGGTGCGTCGGCGCGTACAGCAGCGCCGTCCTGCCCTCGGGCACCCCGAGCCGCTCGCGGATCCGGGCCACGTCCTCGGCGGTCGCCGTGCAGTAGACGTCGTTGCGCGGATAGCCGTACTCCAGGGCCTCGTAGCCGCCGGGGAAGGCGCGTTCCCACATCTGCGTGGAGTGCCGGTTGGAGGAGAGGTTGTAGTCCCAGCGGTCCACCCGGGCCAGCAGCCTGGTGAAGCTGCCGGTCGCCGCGGCCACCACCGGGAAGGTCGACTGGTCGACGCCCATCTTCTTCAGCGGTGTGCCGTGCTGGGTCTGGAGGTGCACGCTGCCGGGGCGTTTGACCACCCCGTCCGCGAAGTTGGCGTTGTTGACCAGGTACTTGGCGCGGGCCAGCACCTCCCAGCCGCGCCGGCTGCCGATCACCGCGTGCTCGACGTCCTTCGGCAGCGCGTCCACCGCCTCCGGCTCGACGAGGAACACCGAGCGGATGTGCGGGGCGAGTTCGAGGGCCTTGGCGTGGATCGCCGCCGGGTTGCAGGCGTAACCCCGGCCCCAGTAGGCGCAGTACACCGCGAGGTTCTCGTCGAGGGGGCGGCGCAGCTGGAGGGCGTAGAGCGCGCGGGCGCGCAGCGTCTTTCCGCGGGGCACCCGCCGCAGCACACCGGAGACGGCCCGGTTCGTGCCGCGCAGCGCGCGGAACGCGCTGTAGGCGCCCGTCGCGAGCAGCCGGTGCTGGACGCCGAGGCTGCCCGCCGGAGCCCGGAACCCGGCCGGACGGTGCCGCCGGTAGAGCTTGCCCGCCCGGCGGAAGAAGGCCCGGCGGCGACCCGCCGGCACCCGGGCCGGGTGCGCGGCCGTCTTCAGGACCAGGGAGAACAGCTGGCCGAACAGCGCCTTCGACCTGGCCGCGGGCAGGGTCCGCTGCGAGGCCCGGACGAGGACCCGTTCGACCTGGTCGAGGAGCTCGAAGTGGTGCTCGCCCGGCGCGTTGAGCCGGCTGCCCTGGCGGCGCAGACGATGCCGTACGCAGACCGTGCGCAGCACGGCCGACCGCTCGGCCGTCACGGTCACCATCCCGCCCCACCCCGCGTCCGTGAAACGCCCCTGCGGGAAGGTGAGTTCGTGTTCGGCGACGAAGCCGCTGCGGTACACGGCGCTCCAGGCCGGAACGTGCACGCCCAGCACCTCGGGGGCCTTGTCGAGCGGGGGCGTGCTCGGCTCGCCGTCCCACCAGTGCACCCGCTGATGCCCGAACCAGAGGACGTCCGCGTCGGCCGGGAGTCCCGTGTCCAGGGCGTCCAGCGCACCCGGCACCAGATCGTCGTCGCCGTCGAGGAAGAGCAGATACGCGCCCCTCGCCGCCGCGATCCCGGCGTTGCGCGCCGCGCTCAGTCCGCCCGACGGCGGCGAATGGACCGGGACCACCCGGGAGTCCCTGTCCGCGTACGCGGCGGCGACCGCCGCGGCCGGGGAGTCCGGCCCGTCGCAGACCGGGATCAGTTCGAAGTCGCCGAAGGACTGGGTGAGGACCGAGTCCAGCGCGCGGGCCAGGTGCCCGGCCACTTCGAAGGTGGGCACGATGACACTGAAGCGGGGCATTCTGCTCTTTCTCTCAAGGGGCGCCGAACGGGGGATTCATCGCCCGGGGCGCCCGGTCGGCCGCCAGGTGGAGGGCCGGGTGGGCGTGGGCCGCGAGGGACTGGAGGGCACGCGGACTCCGGTTCAGAGGGTCTCGGTCAGGGGGACGGCGGCCCCGGGGACCGGGACGCTCCCGAGCGGCCGCCCGGAGCCCGGCGCCTGCGCGAGGGCCGCCCCGGCCGCAGCGACCGGGCGGCGCTCGGCGAACGGCACCACGGACGGCAGGCCGCCGCTCTCGCCGAGCACCACATGCCGTACGACCCGTTCGGCGGCCCGCCCGTCGTCGTACGGGCAGAACCGCTCACGGAACGCGGTCCGCAGCCGCGACGAGCGCGCGTCGTCCCAGTGCCCCGTCGCGAAGACGTCGATCAGCTCGTCCTCGCTGCGCGCGACGGCACCTGGCGGGAAGGCGCGCAGGTCGAAGTAGGTGCCGCGGGCCGCCTCGTACGCCTCCCAGTCGTCCGTCAGGACCACGATCGGCCGGTCCAGGGCCGCGTAGTCGAACATCAGGGACGAGTAGTCGGTGACCAGCGCGTCCGAGGCGAGGCACAGCGACTCGACGCTCGGATGGCCGGACACGTCGATGACCCGGCCGCCCGCCGTGTCCGTGAGCGGCGCCGCGCAGGAGTGATGGGGGCGGGCCAGCACGACGAAGCGCGGGCCCAGCCGGCGCAGTACGCGCTCCAGGTCCAGGGCGGGCGGCCGGCCGCGCCGGTAGTCCCGGAACGTCGGCGCGTACAGCACGGCGACCGTGTCCGCGGGGATGCCCAGCGACTCGCGCAGCCGGGCCACGTCCGCCGAAGTCGCCTGCTGGAAGACGTCGTTGCGGGGCAGCCCGTACTCCAGCGTGGTGTACGAGGAGGGGAAGACGCGCTCCCACACCAGAGTGGAGTGGCGGTTGGCGGACAGGCAGAAGTCCCACTTGTCGGCACCGCGCAGCAGCTCGGCGAAGTCGGTGCCGCGCGCGGCGGCCGGGCGGTCCTGGAGATCGAGCCCCATCCGCTTGAGCGGTGTCCCGTGCTGCGTCTGGATCATGATCTGGCCGGGCCGCTTGACCAGCCGCCGGTCGAAGTTGACGTTGTTCACCAGGTACTTGGAGCGGGCGAGCGCCGTCCAGTACCCCGCCGTGCCGGGACGCAGCGGCCGCGCCTGGGCCGGGATCGTGTGGTGGTGCCCGGGGTCCGCGATCCACGCCGTGCGGATGTGCGGCGCGAAGCTGCGGAACGCGGACTCCAGGGCCCCCGGATTGCAGCCGTGGCCCCGGCCCCAGTAACTGGAGAAGACGGCACGGTCGGCGCGCAGCGGGAGAACTAGCTGGACGCGGTAGTGGAGCTGGAGCGCCGCGCCGCGCACCGCGTGCCGCAGCCCGGCGGCCGGCCGCGCGGCTCTCCTGCGGATTCGCGACAGGAGGGAGAGCAGCCGGTACGTGCGATGCGCGCCGAGGCCGACCAGCGCGTGCCGCAGCCGGCTGCGCCCGGTGGCGGGCGCCCCGGGGACGCGGTAACGGCGGTGGTACGCACGCGCCTTGCGCAGGAATTCGGCCCGGGCCGCGCGCGGGAGCCGGCCCCGCTTCACGAACACCGTGGAGAAGTGGTCGATCATGCGCCGGAACAGCACCGGCCGCCACCGCTCCAGCTCCGGGTGCGCGGCCACATGCGCGAAGACACGGTCGTACTGCTCGAAGACGTCGAAGTGCTTGCGGCTGCTGGTGCCGAGGATGCTGCCGTGGCGCCGCTGGCGGTAGTGCACACAGATCCGGTCGAGGGTCGCGATCGTCCCGGCCGACATCAGCGCCGGATACGTCCAGGGCGTGTCCTCGTAGTAGCCGGGCGGGAACCGCAGGCCCGCGCCCTCGACGAACTCCCGGCGGTACGCCTTGTTCCACACCACCATCAGCAGCCGCAGCAGTCCGGGCCGCTCGTCCAGCCGGAAGGGCGCCGGGCCTTCCTCGGTCAGCTGCGCCGAGACCTGGTTGCGTACGACCTCGCCCGTCCAGTAGGTGCGCGCGTAGTCGTAGACCAGGACGTCGGGGTCGCCGGTCTCCTTGAGCCGGTCGGCGACGGCCCGCAGCGCGTCCGGGGTCAGTGTGTCGTCGCTGTCCAGGAAGATCAGATAGTCGCCGGTGGCCCGTTCGAGACCGGCGTTGCGGGCGCGCCCGAGACCCACGTTCTCGGGCAGGTGCACGGCGAGCACGCGGGCGTCACGGGCCGCGAACTCGTCGATGATCGCCCCGCAGGCGTCCGGTGAGCAGTCGTCGACCGCGATGAGTTCGAGGTCCAGGAAGGACTGTCCGAGCACGGATTCGAGGCACTCGTGCAGGTACGCCTGAACCTTGTACGCGGGGACGATGACACTGAACCTGGGCACGGGACATCCATGGGTCGGCGCGGGCATACCTGCCCGGGAACGGCCGAAGGGGTGACTTGGTTACGCCAGTTGTGGCATACGGGGGACACCGGGTGAACGGACAGGGGCGGGCCGGTGTCCGGCCCGCCCCTCGAATCCGCTCGTCAGCGGCCTATTTGACCGCGCCCGCCATCACACCGGAGACGAACTGCCGCTGGAACGCGAAGAACACGGCCAGCGGGATCACCATCGAGATGAAGGCGCCCGGCGCCAGCACATCGATGTTGTTGCCGAACTGGCGTACCTGCGTCTGGAGCGCGACCGTGATCGGCTGACTCCCCGAGTCGGAGAACACCAGCGCGACCAGCATGTCGTTCCACACCCACAGGAACTGGAAGATCCCCAGCGAGGCGATCGCGGGACCGCCGAGCGGCATCACGACCCGTGCGAACAGGCGCAGTTCACCCGCGCCGTCCAGCCGGGCCGCCTCCAGGAGCTCCCGCGGGATCTCCGCGAAGAAGTTCCGCAGCAGGAACACCGCGAAGGGCAGGCCGTAGCCGACGTGGAAGAGGACCACGCCGGTCACCGACCCGAAGACGCCTATCTTCCCGAAGAGTTCGGCGATCGGGATCAGGGCCACCTGCACCGGAACGACCAGCAGGCCGACCACGCCGAGGAACCACCAGTCGCGGCCGGGAAACTCCATCCAGGCGAACGCGTAGCCCGCGAGCGAGCCGATCACGACGACCAGCAGGGTCGCCGGGACCGTGATCAGCACGGTGTTGAGCAGCGAGTTGGTGATGTCGCTGTTCTCCAGGAGCTTCTGGTAGTTGTCCACGGTGAGCTGCGAGGGCGCGGTGAACACCTTCCACCAGCCACTGCCGCTCATGTCCTCGGGGCTGCGCAGCGAGGAGAGCAGCAGCCCGATCGTCGGCACCAGCCAGAACAGGCCGACGAGCAGCAGGAGGACGCGTACGGCACCGCCGCCGACCCCGCTCGCGATCCGTGAACCGAGCGAGGGCCGAGCCCTGTTCACGGCCGTCGAGTGCGCGGTCTTCGCCAGTTGTCCGGCCTGCGTGGTCATCGCCGCACCTCCCGCCTGAGCCGGCGGCTGCGTTGCCCCGGGGGACAACCCCCGGACCCCCGGCCGAACGACAGGTCTACCGTCATCGCCGCACCTCCCGCCTGAGCCGGCGCACATTGAAGAGCATCACCGGGATCACCAGCAGCAGCAGGAACACCGCGATGGCGCTCGCGACGCCGGGGCGGCCCTCCGAGAAGCCCTTGCGGTACAGCTCAAGGGCCAGCACGTTCGCGTCGTCCTGGGAGGAGCCCGGCGCGATGATGAACACCAGGTCGAAGACCTTCAGCACATTGATCATCAAGGTCACGGCGACGACCGCGAGCACCGGCGCGAGCAGCGGCACGGTGACCCGGCGGAACACCTGCCACTCGTTGGCCCCGTCGACCCGCGCGGCCTCCAGCAGTTCGCGCGGCACTCCCGCGAGCCCCGCCGCGATCAGCACCATCGCGAAGCCCGCCCACATCCAGACGTACGAACCGATGATGGCCGGGGTGACCAGGGACGGGCCCAGCCAGTCGATCCCGTTGTACGGCTCCTTGAAGTTGCCCGGGGGGAGCCGCAGCCGGGCTCCGTCCGCCTTGCCCGAGAGCGAGAACGTGCCGTCGCCGGCGGCCGTCACCGTCTCGACGACCCCGCCGTCCTTGACCGCCTCGATCTTCATGCCGGCGTAGCCCAGTTCGCCCGGGTCCACCCGGCCCAGCCGTCCCACGCCCTTGCCGCGGGTGAAGTCCTGCCACGTCGTCCCGGTGATCCTGCCGGGCTCGGACGCGGCCTGCACGGCCTTCCCTGCGCCGCCCGGCATCCGGTCGGGCGCGACCCCGACGAGCGGGAGGGAGACGGACTGCCCGGTGTGGACGGCACCCCGGGTGACGAAGCCGCCCTTCTCGGCCTCCAGCGGCGACTGCCGGCCCGGGTGGGCCCTGGGGAACGCCGAGGACGGGGCGAAGGTGTCGTGCACCCCCACCCACACCGCGTTCGCGACGCCCTTGGCCGGGTCCTGGTCGTACACCAGCCGGAAGATGATGCCGGCCGCGAGCATCGAGATCGCCATCGGCATGAAGACGACCAGCTTGAACGCCGTTCCCCAGCGCACCCGTTCGGTGAGCACCGCGAAGACGAGTCCGAGCGCGGTCGCCACCGACGGGGCGAACACCACCCAGATGATGTTGTTCTTGAGCGCGGTGCGGATGCCGTCGTCGGTGAACAGCGCCTTGTAGTTGTCGAACCCGGCGAATCCGTCGCCCTGTTGGTCGTAGAAGCTGCGCACGACCGAGTACCCGATCGGGTAGACCACGAGCGCGCCGAGCAGCACCAGGGCGGGCAGCAGGAAGAGCGCCACCACCGCCTTGCGGGTCCCGGTCACGCTCTTGCGTGTACGGGCCGGGGGCACCGGTGCGGTGCCCCCGGCCGTCGCCGACGTCATGGCCGGATCAGCCCTTGTAGGCCGCTGCGGCGTCCGATTCGAGCTTCGCCTGTGTCCCCGCCACGTTCTTCGGGTTCTTCAGGAAGTCCTGGAGGTCCTTCCACTCGCCCTTGCCCGGCGTCCCGCCGAAGGCCTGCGGGGCCTGGTCGGACATGTCGAAGCGGAAGTCGTCGCCCGCCGCGATCAGCGCCTTGGCCATCGCCTGCTGGACGGCGTTCGGATAGGCGGAGTCGGCCACGTTCTTGTTGGGTGAGAGATAGCCGCCGAGCTTGGCCTGGACGGTCGCCGCGTCGGGCGAGGCGAGGAAGGTCATCAGCGCCTGGGCCGCCTTGGAGTCCTTCAGGACGACGGCCGCGTCACCGCCGCTGACCACCGGCGCCTTGTCGCCGACCGCCGGGAACGGGAAGACCTTCGCGTCCGTCCCGATCTTCGCCTTGGTCTCCGCGATGTTGACGCCCACGAAGTCGCCCTCGAAGACCATGCCCGCCTTCGGCTGGTCGCCGCCGGTGAACGTCTGGGTGACCGAGGCCGGGAACTCCGTCTGGAGCGCGCCGTCCGGGCCGCCCGCGATGAGGTTCTTGTCGCCCCACAGCTGGGCCAGCGTGGTCAGGGCGTCCTTCACGGACGGATCCGTCCACTTGATCTTGTGCTGGGCGAGCTGGTCGTACTTCTCGGGCCCCGCCTGGGAGAGGTAGATGTTCTCGAACCAGTCGGTGAGCGTCCAGCCGTCGGCGCCGCCGACCGAGACGGGGGTGACACCGGAGTCGTAGACCGTGTGCGCGGTGGCCAGGAACTCCTTCCACGTCTTGGGTTCCTTGGCTCCCGCGTTCTCGAAGACCTTGGTGTTGTACCAGACCAGGGACTTGTTGGCGGCCTTGTAGTACACGGCGTACTGCTTGCCGCCGACCTTGCCGAGGTCCTGCCAGCCCTGCGCGTAGTTCTTCGTCAACTGCGCCTGCGCGTCCGGGCCGACGGGCTTCGCCCAGCCCTTGTCGACGGCCTGCTTCACCGCGCCGACCTGCGGGAGCAGCGCCACGTCCGGGGGCGCGCCGCCCGCGATCTTCGAACCGAGGAAGTTGATGATCGGGTCCTGCGCCGGTACGAAGGTGACCTTCGCGCCCGTGCGCTTCTCGAACTCCGCCAGCACCTTCTTGAAGTTGGCCTGTTCCGCCCCGGTCCACACGGCGGCCACCTCCAGGGTGGCGCCGTCGAGCTTGGGCAGGGCGACGGATCCGGTACCGCCGCTCTGCGTGCCCTTGCCGTCGTCGCTTCCCTTGCCCTTGTCACCGCCGCCACCGCACGCCGTGAGCGTGAGTGCGCCCGCGACGAGGGCGGCCGCGGCGGCCCTCGCGGCTCTGCGTGATCGGCGGGTGGAGTCACTGGGAGACCTGCGTACCCAAGAATTGCTGCGCATCACTGCCCCGTTCTTCGCTCGTCGTCGAACGTCAAAGCGAGTGTCCCGATCACTCCGGTCTACGCCTGGTCGTTCGGGGGCGGCAAGACCGCCGGTGCTGTCAAGTGGGCGATCGTGATCGGGTCGTGACGTCAAGTCATGGATTTGGGGCTTCCGGCAGGATCAACGGGCGCTGTTCGGCGGCCCGTTCACGCGCGCACGGCGCTGGGACTGGGCTGTGGGCGCGCGGGCGCCGGGACCGAGGGGTTGGCGTGCGGTGCCGGTGCCGGGCTGTGGGCGCGCGGGCGTCGAGACTGCGAGGTGGGCGCGCAGGTGCCGGGACCGCGGGTCGGTGCGCCGTTGGCGGGACCGGGCTGTGGGCGCGCCGGTGCCGGCGCCGCTCCCTCGCACGCGGGCGGGGGCGGCGCCGACGCTCCGGCGCGCGGACTACAGCAGCGAGGGCATCTCGGCCGCGGAGACGGAACGCGCGGCCCGTTCCAGGGCGCTGGCGAGCAGGGCCAGGTCGGTCGGTCCGTTGCCCAGCTCGCGGACCGGGCGACGGGCCGGCGGGTCGCCCATGCGATGCCACTCCAGGGGGACGACCGTGGGGCGCAGTGTCGCCGTCCGGGGAATGCGGCCCGTGACCCGGCCGCCCTGGAACGCGGTCTCCCGGCCGTCCGGGCGCAGCAGCCGGCCCCGCCCGGGGGCGGGTTCCTCGGGTCCGGGCGACTGTGCGTCGAGGGTGACGCGCAGCGCGGCGGAACGCGCGAGTTCCGACGCGGCCGTACGGCCGTCGGCGCCGGACGCCGCCACGAGGTGCACCCCGAGCCGGTCCCCTTCACGGGCGACGGCCTCCAGTGCCCGTACGACCGAACCGGCCGCCGGGCGTCCCGGGGACCCCAGCGGCGGTGCCAGCAGGGCGTCCAGGTCGTCCACGACCACGACCAGTCGGGCCAGCGGCGGCCCCGGTTCGGCCTGCTCCCGTGCGGCGGCGGGGCGCAGCCGCAGCGTCGAACTGGACGGGGTGTCCAGGTCCGGGGCGCCCAGGGACGAGTTCCCGCCCGACGAGCTTCCGCCCGAGCGCTGGGCCACGATCCGGCCCGGGACCGTCCGCCCGGCGTGCCACTCCGCGAAGCCGAGCCGGCCGAGCAGCTCGGAGCGGCGCTTCAGCTCGGCACTCAGCGACTGGGCGAACTCCCGCATCCGGACGGGGTCGTTGGCGGTCAGATGTGTGGTGACGTGCGGCAGGTCGGTGCAGGCCTGAAGGCCCTCCCCGGCGCCCGTGGCGCCATGGGCCGCGGTTCCGTCGCGGCCGTCCATCAGGACGATCCCGAGCCTGTCGGGCCGTTCGGCGGCGGCGAGGGACGCGGCGACCGAGCGCAGCAGTTCCGTACGGCCGCTGCCCGGCGGGCCCTCGATCAGCAGGTGCGGGCCCTCGACGGGCAGATCTACGGCGACGGGTCCGCGCGGGCCCGCGCCGAGCACCGCCCGCGCCCGTCCGCCGAACGCCTCGCTGTCGTCCGCGGCGTCCGCCCAACGCGCCATCAGGGACGCGGGGGTGGCGCGCGCCAGCCCCAACTCGTCCAGCAGACGCGCCGTCGGGGGCAGGGGCGCCGACACGCGCGTGTGCCGGTCCCCGAGCGCACCGTCCGTGCGCAGCGGCGCGAGGGACCGGGCGAACCGCTCTGCCCAGGCGAGGGAGACGGCGTCCACGGCCGCGACCGTGCCGTGTCCCACGGGACCCCGGGGGAGCTGCCCGCCGACGCCGGAGGAGGCGCGGTCCGCGCGTCCGCCGCTGCCCGCGGGAGCGGTCCGGCGTCCGGGCGAGGGGTGCGGGATGCCGGTGTGGGTGGCTCCGTCGGGCAGGGGACCGTGGGGTGACGGCGCGATGTGCGCGGACCCGGAGGACCTCCGCCCGGCGCCGTCGGGTCCGCTCTGCGGGGAGCCGGCGTGCGCGGAGCCGGTCCGCGGTGCCCCCGAGGGGGCTCCTTCGCCGCCGGGCGCCACCCGCATCAGCCGCAGCGCGGTGGCCACGTCCCCGCTCAGCAGCGCCACGGCCCCGCACTCGCGGAACGAGGGCGACGCCTCGCACGCGGCTTCGTACGTCTCCGTCACCGGTGACGCGGGGGAGGCGGCCGCGGTCTCGGCGAGGCACACCAGATGGATCCCGGCCCGTGAGCCCTCGTGCGCGAGGCGCGTCAGGGCCTCCCGCACATCGGCGCCGCCGGGGTCCCCGTCCACGATCACCACCGTGTACGGGCCGTCGTCCGTGTCGTCGGCCCGCGCCCAGGACGGCCTTCGTGCCGTGCCCCGTGAGCTGCCGTCGCCGGACGGGCCGACACGTTCGCCGGGCCTGCCGTCGTGCGCCCCGGACCGGGCGGCCGGAACAGTCGCGCCGGTGCCACCGGAGCGGGAACCGCGGACATGTGGTGCGCCCTCCGCCTCCGCCAGGTGGTCCTCCAGGCGGCGCAGGAGTTCGTCCGTGCGGGCCGCCGCCTGCTCGCGGTCGTACGCGAGAAGCAGCCGGCAGTCCTGGCCGTGGGCGGGACGCAGATGGGGGAGCCAGCCGAGCCAGGACCACTCGGCGGTGCGCTCTTCCACCGGGCGGGCCCGGTCGGTGCTGATGAGGACGATCTCCAGGCTGTCCGGGGAGTGCAGGGCGGCGAGCTGCGCGACGACCGCGCGGGCCAGCCCCGACAGACGTGCCCGTGGTCCGGCCAGGCCCAGCGAGCCGGCCTCCCGCAGTCCGGCGGTCACCGGCACCGCGGGCAGCAGTCCCGAGCCGTCCGGGGCCGCCCGGTCGGCCGTGCCCAGCCGTACGGTCAGTGCCTCGGGGTGGCCGGGGCCCCGCTCCCACAGCCGGGGGCCCGGGCCCAGCGCGGTGAGCAGCAGGGTCGCCGGGTCGGGCCAGCTCTCGGGCGAGCGCTGCACGGCGGGAAGGAATTCCTCCGCCGCGACGGTCCCGTCCTCGTACGTCTCCTGTGCGGCCTGGGCCGGTCCTCCGCGGCCGCCTGCCAGGCGCCGGGCCCACGCGCCGATACCGCCCCGCCTGCGTCCGCCCTCGGGAAGGTCCGTGCCGCGCGTCGGAGTGCCCGTCCGCTCGCCCGGGACGGCTGCCGCGGGGGCGGCGCCGTGGCCGGAGCCGAAGGTCCCCGCGTCCGCGCGCCCTGTTCCGTCCCGCCCGTCCGAGCCCGTGGACCCGCCCGGGCGACCTGCGTCTCGCGCGGACGCGCCGGGGCCGGTACCGCGGCCCTCGGCCGTCGAGCCGCTCGGCCCGCTCTCGATCCGGGGCGCCCCGCCCTGCTCCGGCACGACGGGGGGAACAGCCCGTCCGTGCTCAAGCGCCCCGGGGACGCCGCCGGCCGAGGCCCCCCACTCGGCGGTTCCATAGGTGTGGTGCGTCTCGCCCACGGGCGGCAGAGCACCCCCCTGCGTGAGAGAGGCGCTCTCCCCGCGCGCGTGGGGAACAGCACCGCGCGGCTGCGAGGCGCCTCGCAGCGCGGCCGCGTCCGGCCCGACGGCGGAACCGGCCGGCGAGCCCTGTGAAGGGAAGCCGCCCGCGGCCGCCGGGGCGGTGTCCCTCCGGGCGGCGGTGCCCGCGGCGGCCGGACCGCGGTAGGCGTCGGGACCGTCGGCCCGTGAGGGCTCACCGGCCGATCCGGCCCGCACCCGTACATGGCCCTCGCCGTCCGGCGCCGTCCCCACGACGCCCGGACCTCCCGGTGGGGCGAGCCGCAGGGCGGACTCGCCGACGCGCAGCAGCGCGCCCGCGGTCAGGGGGACGGGCCGGGCGCCGACACGGGCGCCGTCGAGTGTCGTGCCGTTCGTGGACCCGATGTCGGCGACCGAGACACGGCCCTCGGGAGTGACGGTGACCGCGCAGTGCAGGCGGGAGACGTCCGGGTCGTCCAGGGGCACGTCGGCGTCCGCCGAGCGGCCGATGCGGATCTGGCCGCCGTGCAGCAGGTGCACACCGCCGGCGTCGGGTCCCGCGACCACATGGAGCTGGGCCGAGACGTCGTCCAGGTCGGGACCGGGCTCGGCGGGCGCGCCCAGGGACAGCACCGCGCCGTCGGTCAGCGGCGGCTCGCCGAGCGTGCAGCGCTGGGCGTCGAGCCGCTCCGTGCCCGCGTAGAGCACGATCTGGCTCCCGCCGGGCTCACGGCCCCGCTCGCCCAGGGCGCCGCCCCCGCTTCCCCCGACCGCGGCGGCCAGTCCCGACGCGACCGCTGCCAGCGCCGTCCCGGCGGGCGCGGTGACCAGCACATCGCAGGCGGTGGCTCGCCCCCGCGGCTCCGAGGGCGGGCCCAGCGGGTCTACGACGGTCAGCCGGATCTGCATCGCCGTCAGGGGTCCCTTCCGCGCGGGTGCTCGCGAGGACGAGGCTGCGCTGCGGTCCCCCACCGCAGATCCCCCCACCGCGCACGGGCACGTCGGCCAGTAACTGAAGGCATCCTTGCACCTGCCGCCGACAACACGCCCGCCTCCCACCCGTAAGTGATCTTGATTGGTCGGCTCTGCCCGTAAAAGTTCCTGACCAAGGCCCGGCCGACGTCGGATTGAGATCACTCACGCCCGGTCCCGGCAACCGAGCGACCGAAGTGAGCGTCTTTCCGTCGAACACGTGCGGGCGACTTTCCCTCGAATTTCCTTCGAACATGGACGGGAAAGCCTGCGTGTGCGCTTATGCGGACCACAGGTGCGCACGGGACCTATGGGAAAGCACACCAGGAGGACAGCCCTCCGCCGGGCAGGGCGGCACTACAGTGGATCGGAAAACTCCTGTACCACGGTGATCACGGTGGACGGACCAGGCAAGCAAGCAACAGGGAGCGCATGACGTGCGGCCGGTAGGGAGCAAGTACCTCCTTGAGGAGCCGCTGGGGCGCGGCGCCACAGGCACGGTCTGGCGAGCCCGCCAGCGGGAGACCGCGGGCGCCGAGGCGGCCGTCGCCGGACAGCCCGGCGAGACCGTGGCGATCAAGGTCCTGAAGGAAGAGCTCGCGAGCGACGCGGACATCGTGATGCGCTTCCTCCGGGAGCGGTCGGTGCTGCTGCGCCTGACCCACCCGAACATCGTGCGGGTGCGCGACCTCGTCGTCGAAGGCGATCTCCTCGCCCTCGTCATGGACCTGGTCGACGGCCCCGACCTGCACCGCTACCTGCGTGAGAACGGGCCGTTCTCGCCCGTGGCGGCCGCCCTGCTCACCGCCCAGATCGCCGACGCGCTCGCGGCCAGCCACGCCGACGGCGTCGTGCACCGCGACCTGAAGCCCGCCAACGTCCTGCTCAAGCAGGAAGCGGGCCAGATGCACCCGATGCTGACCGACTTCGGCATCGCGCGGCTCGCCGACTCCCCGGGCCTCACCCGGACCCACGAATTCGTCGGCACCCCCGCGTACGTCGCCCCGGAGTCCGCCGAGGGGCGCCCGCAGACCTCCGCCGTCGACATCTACGGCGCCGGCATCCTGATGTACGAGCTGGTCACCGGGCGCCCGCCGTTTGCCGGCGGATCCGCCCTCGAAGTGCTGCACCAGCACCTGAGCGCCGAACCGCGCCGCCCCTCGACCGTCCCGGACCCGCTGTGGACCGTCATAGAGCGCTGCCTGCGCAAGAACCCGGACGAACGGCCCAGCGCCGAGAACCTCGCGCGGGGACTGCGCGCCGTCGCCGCGGGCGTCGGGGTGCACGCGTCACCCGCGCAGATCGCCGCCGCCGACGGCGTGGGCGCCCTGCTCGCCCCCGACCCGGCCCCGGCGTACGTCCCGGACGTGCCCGGCTCGGCCGATCCCACCCAGGTGCTCCCGCAGGGCGCGGGCTCCTACGACCCGTACGGCGCCACCAGCGTGCTGCCGCACACCTCCGGCGCGGCCGACCCGACCGCCGTGCTGCCGAACATGCCGCAGCACCAGCCCGGCGGACCGGGCGGACAGCCCGGCCAGGGCGAGGACCCGCACCCCTGGCAGAACCAGCTGCGCGCGGCCCGTGACCGCAACGAACAGACGCAGGTCCAGTACCTCGACCCGAACGAGGACCCGCTGCGCCGCCGTCCGCAGCGCCAGGTCGCACGGCCGCAGCAGCAGCCTCAGCAGCAGCGCCCGCAGCGAGGCCAGCAGCCGCCGCCCGGATACGGCTATCCGCAGCAGGGGCAGCAGCAACAGCAGCAGTACGCGCCGCAGCACCAGCAGCCGCAGCGCTACGCCCCGGCGCCCCAGCAGCAGCCCCAGCCGCAGCGGTACGCGCCTCAGCCGCAGCGGCCCCAGGAGCCCGCGCCCCGGCAGCAGCGCGAGCCCCGGCAGCGCGGCGCCAACCCGATGAAGATCCCGGGACTCGGCTGCCTCAAGGGGTGCCTGTTCACGATCGTCATCCTGTTCGTGGCCGGCTGGCTGATCTGGGAATTCAGTCCCCTCCAGCACTGGATCGGCTCCACCAGGAGTTTCTGGGGCGAGGTGACCCACACGTACGACCAGGTCAGTAGCTGGATCGGGAAACTCGGCTCGAAGAACCCCTCGGGTAACTGACTCTGGGGATTTGTCGACACCTGATGGGTGATTTCGGTCTCGGGCGTGAAGGTTGCCTCCGCGGGCGCGTACTTTAAGCGGCAACACGCGTCTGTAGGAGCAGTCTTGGCACGCAAGATCGGCAGCAGGTACACCGCGAACCAGATCCTGGGGCGGGGGAGCGCCGGCACGGTGTGGCTGGGCGAGGGGCCCGAGGGGCCCGTCGCCATCAAGCTGCTGCGCGAGGACCTCGCGTCCGACCAGGAACTGGTGGGGCGCTTCGTGCAGGAGCGCACCGCGCTGCTCGGCCTCGACCACCCCCACGTGGTGGCGGTGCGCGACCTGGTGGTGGACGGCAACGACCTCGCCCTGGTCATGGACCTCGTACGGGGCACCGACCTGCGCACCCGGCTGGAGCGGGAACGCAGGCTCGCCCCGGAGTCCGCGGTCGCGATCGTCGCCGACGTGGCGGACGGTCTCGCCGCCGCGCACGCCGCAGGGGTCGTCCACCGCGACGTGAAGCCCGAGAACGTCCTGCTCGACATGCAGGGCCCGCTCGGCCCCGGCGGCTCCCACCCGGCCCTCCTGACCGACTTCGGAGTGGCCAAGCTCATCGACTCGCCGCGCCGGACCCGGGTCACGAAGATCATCGGTACGCCGGACTATCTGGCGCCCGAGATCATCGAGGGCCTGCCGCCGCGCGCCGCCGTCGACATCTACGCGCTGGCGACCGTGCTCTACGAGCTGCTCGCCGGCTTCACGCCCTTCGGGGGCGGACACCCCGGCGCGGTCCTGCGCCGCCATGTCACCGAGACCGTGGTCCCGCTCCCGGGCATCCCGGACGAGCTGTGGCAGCTGATCGTGCAGTGTCTGGCCAAGGCGCCCGCGTCCCGGCTGCGGGCCTCCGAGCTGGGCGCACGGCTGCGGGAGCAGCTGCCGCTGCTGGCCGGGATGCCGCCGCTGGACGTGGACTCCCCGGACTCGGACGACGAGGACGGCGACGAGGAGTACGAGGAGAGCGCGGAACCGTCCGCGCCCGCCGCGGCCCGCGAGCGGCGCGGGGCCGTGCCGCTGGTGCCGGGGGCCGCGCCCGACTCGAACCGGGACACGCACACCTCGATGCGCGTTCCGGCGCCCGACGAGCTGGCGGGCGGGGCCCGGGGGACGGCCCGCGTGCCACGCGCCGCGGGCGCGCCCCGTCCCGGCTCCGCCCGGCACCGTGCCTCCGCCCGCCGGCGGCGCGTCACCCTGGGCGTGGCGGCCGTCGTCCTGGTGGCCGCGGCGGGCATCGGCACCTGGCTCGCCACCTCGGACGACGGCGCCGCGGCTCCCCAGGACACGAAGAACTCGGCCCCCGCCTCCCCGTGACCGCCTGGGAGGCGCCCTGAACAGGCTCTTTTCGCCCCCTCCGCCCCTGCCCGACCCGTACCCGGGGCTCCGCCCCGGACCCCGCTCCTCGAACGCCGGAGGGGCTGGATTCTTCTCTGCACCGGCGTCAGGCCGAAGCGGGGGTTCGAGGCGGAGAGGGGCGAGCGACGTCCTCGGCGGTCGCGGGGGCATGGGGCCCTGGGGGACCAGGGCAGGCCCGGTTGCCGTAACCGTTACGCTGGAGGCGTGGCAGTCGTCGATGTTTCCGAAGAGCTCAAGTCCCTCTCCTCGACCATGGAGTCGATCGAGGCCGTCCTGGACCTCGACAAGCTGAGGGCAGATGTCGCCGTGCTCGAGGAGCAGGCGGCCGCGCCGTCCCTGTGGGACGACCCGGACGAGGCGCAGAAGATCACCAGCAAGCTGAGCCACCTCCAGGCGGAGGTCAGGAAGGCCGAGGCGCTCCGTGGGCGCATCGACGATCTCAGCGTGCTCTTCGAGATGGCCGAGGAAGAGGACGACCCGGACACCCGTGCCGAGGCCGACGTCGAGCTCGTCTCCGTCAAGAAGGCGCTGGACGAGATGGAGGTCCGCACCCTCCTGTCCGGCGAGTACGACTCCCGTGAGGCCGTCGTCACCATCCGCGCCGAGGCCGGCGGCGTCGACGCCTCCGACTTCGCCGAGAAGCTCCAGCGCATGTACCTGCGCTGGGCCGAGCGCCACGGCTACAAGACGGAGCTCTACGAGACCTCGTACGCGGAGGAGGCGGGCATCAAGTCCACCACCTTCGTGGTCCACTCCCCGTACGCGTACGGCACGCTCTCCGTGGAGCAGGGCACGCACCGGCTGGTGCGCATCTCGCCGTTCGACAACCAGGGGCGTCGCCAGACCTCCTTCGCCGGTGTCGAGATCCTGCCGGTCGTCGAGCAGACCGACCACATCGAGATCGACGAGTCCGAGCTGCGGATCGACGTCTACCGCTCGTCCGGTCCCGGCGGCCAGGGCGTCAACACCACCGACTCCGCGGTGCGTCTGACCCACCTCGCCACCGGCATCGTCGTCTCCTGCCAGAACGAGCGGTCGCAGATCCAGAACAAGGCCTCGGCCATGAACGTTCTCCAGGCCAAGCTCCTCGAGCGGCGCCGGCAGGAGGAGCAGGCCGCCATGGACGCCCTCAAGGGCGACGGCGGCAACTCCTGGGGAAACCAGATGCGTTCGTACGTCCTGCACCCGTACCAGATGGTCAAGGACCTGCGCACGGAGTTCGAAGTCGGCAACCCCGAGGCCGTGTTCGGCGGCGAGATCGACGGCTTCCTTGAGGCCGGAATTCGCTGGCGCAAGCAGCAGGAGAAGTAAGCACACAGGACCAGTGGTGCGGGCGGACGTTCTCCGCCCCTACTGGAACCTCTTTGTCGACAAGGCAACTGCCGTCCACCGGACGGCAGTTGCCTTTGTTTGTGTGGGCTGTCTGGGTTTTCCGTCACAGTCACATGTCCTCAGGCCAGGCAAACGATGATGTTCCGGACATTGCGTACGCAACGACCTTGACGCTGCTTTGAAAACTGGGAAGGGTGACGTGTGGCATGCGTATCTCCGGGGCGCATGTGACCGGGGGGCCGAGCGAACGCCTCCTGTGACGCCGTGGCCCCGGGCGCTGCTCCATTGACGATCAGCTACTGGGGGTAGCAGGCAGATGACCAAGAAGACGCGGATCCTCGCGGCGCGAATAGCAGCCGGCGCGGTGATCGCGGCCGGTGCCTCACTGACCGCGGCGGGTGCCGCATCGGCGCTCGACCTCAATGTCGGTCTCACGGCGACCACCGCCGACGACCCGACTCCGACCCCGACCGTCACGGGTATCCCGACCAGCGAGGCTCCCACCACGACGCCCCCGACGTCGGCGCCGCCCACCGTGACGCCCCCGACGTCGGCGCCTCCCACCGAGACGTCGGCGGCCCCGACCGCCACCACGCCCACCGGGGACCCGACCGGGCCGACGGAGGAGCCGCCCGCCACCGCCTCTTCCTCCGTTCCCGCGGAGGGCGGCTCCGGCGGCAACGACGCCGACCCCAACGGTGGATCCACCACCCAGGAGGAGGGCTCCTCGGCCCTCACCGACACCGGATCCGACACCCAGGCCCAGGGCAAGGACGGCGCGCTGGCCGAGACGGGTGCCGGTCAGACCACGTTCCTGATCATCGGTGCCGCCACGATGATCGCCGGCGGAATCGGCTTCCGTCTGCTGCCGCGCCTCGCGGGCGGCCGCGGCGGTGCCGCCGCCTGACGCTCCACACGTACGACGAAGGGCCCGGAGCGCGCTGCTCCGGGCCCTTCCCGTGTCCGGGGTGCGGGGTGGCCGGCGGGCGCGCCCGGGCCGTCGCCGCGGCTCTCACACCGTCTGGTGGGCCACCAGTGCCAGCGCCGCGATCAGCACGGCGAGCAGGGCGATCAATGCCATGGGGTTGAGTCCCGCGAAGGGGCTCTCCTGCTGGAGCCGCTCCCGGTTCGCGCGGCAGACGGGGCACCGGCCCTCGCTGACGGGTGCCGCGCAGTTAGCGCATACCAGTCGGTCGTACGTCATGCGCCGGCCCTCCTTGCGACGTCTCCGCGCACGCAACGATCTCGCGTACACGTCGCTCTGTTAACGCTGCGGCGAACGCAACCGTTCCCCTACCACTGTGCCAGGTTCCGCGGATTTCGGCGCGGCCCCCTTTCTCATGCCCCGCCCGGAGTAGCGTCAGCCCCTCGGATCGGGTGTGATTCGCGCCTCAGATCCGTGACAAATCGTGCAAGCCGCGCGCAACCCCGTACGCCGACTGCGCTCGCACACCCGGTTCGCGTATGGTCACGCACACCTACCCCCGGCGACCCGTGGTGCACCCGTGATCCGATTCGACAATGTCTCCAAGGTCTACCCCAAGCAGACCCGCCCCGCTCTCAGGGATGTCTCCCTGGAGATCGAGCGCGGAGAATTCGTGTTCCTCGTGGGGTCCTCCGGCTCCGGAAAGTCCACCTTCCTGCGGTTGATCCTCCGCGAGGAGCGCACCAGTCAAGGTCAGGTGCACGTCCTGGGCAAGGACCTCGCGCGCCTCACCAACTGGAAGGTGCCGCAGATGCGCCGCCAGCTGGGGACCGTGTTCCAGGACTTCCGCCTCCTGCCCAACAAGACGGTGGCCGAGAACGTGGCCTTCGCCCAGGAGGTCATCGGCAAGTCCCGCGGCGAGATCCGCAAGTCCGTGCCCCAGGTGCTCGACCTCGTCGGCCTGGGCGGCAAGGAGGACCGGAGGCCCGGCGAGCTGTCCGGTGGTGAGCAGCAGCGTGTGGCCATCGCGAGAGCCTTCGTGAACCGGCCCAAGCTCCTCATCGCCGACGAGCCGACCGGAAACCTCGACCCACAGACCTCCGTGGGAATCATGAAACTGCTCGACCGGATCAACCGGACGGGCACCACGGTCCTGATGGCGACGCACGACCAGAACATCGTGGACCAGATGCGCAAGCGCGTCATCGAGCTGGAGCAGGGCCGTCTCGTCCGTGACCAGGCGCGCGGCGTCTACGGCTACCAGCACTGATCATCGTCCACGGAAAGGTCTGAGGAAGACGCCATGCGCGCGCAGTTCGTTCTGTCGGAGATCGGTGTAGGTCTCCGCCGCAACCTGACCATGACCTTCGCGGTCGTCGTCTCGGTCGCCCTCTCGCTCGCCCTGTTCGGCGGATCGCTCCTGATGAGCGACCAGGTGAACACCATGAAGGGCTACTGGTACGACAAGGTCAACGTCTCGGTCTTCCTCTGCAACAAGAGCGACGCCGAGTCCGACCCGCACTGTGCCAGGGGCGCGGTGACCAGTGACCAGAAGAAGCAGATCGTCGCCGACCTGGGCAAGATGTCCACGGTCGTCCAGAAGGTCACCTACGAGTCCTCGGACCAGGCGTACAAGCACTACAAGGAGCAGTTCGGCGACTCCCCGCTGGCCAGCTCCCTCACGCCGGACCAGATGCAGGAGTCGTACCGGATCAAGCTGAAGGACCCGGAGAAGTACCAGGTCATCGCGACCGCGTTCGACGGCCGCGACGGCGTGCAGTCCGTGCAGGACCAGAAGGGCATCCTGGACAACCTGTTCGGGCTGCTCAACGGCATGAACTGGGCCGCGCGCGCGGTGATGGCGATGATGCTCGTCGTCGCGCTGATGCTGATCGTCAACACGGTGCGCGTCTCGGCGTTCAGCCGGCGGCGTGAGACGGGCATCATGCGGCTCGTCGGCGCCTCCGGCTTCTACATCCAGGCGCCGTTCATCGCGGAGGCCTCGGTCGCCGGGCTCATCGGCGGCGGGGTCGCCTGCGGCTTCCTGCTGGTCGCCCGCTACTTCATCATCGATCACGGTCTGGATCTGTCCCACAAGCTGAACCTGATCAACTTCATCGGCTGGGACGCCGTGTTGACCAAGCTCCCGCTCATCCTCGCGACGAGCCTGCTGATGCCGGCAGTGGCCGCGTTCTTCGCGTTGCGCAAGTACCTGAAGGTGTGACGCATCCCAAGAGGGCCGTACCGTCAACCGGCGGTGCGGCCCTTCGCGTTGTCCTAGACTCACCGGCATGTCAGGCCGTGACCTGTTCTGCGAGCCCCGCCGCATCCGCCGCGGGGCGGCCCTGACATTGGTCTTCGCGAGTGTCCTCGTCGCAGGAGCGGCCACCGGATCGTTCTCCGACCCCGCCCGGAAGACCCAGGCCCCGGCACGCGGTTCGGCGTCGGCGCGCCATCACGACGAGGTCGCCCAGGCCGCCGCGGAGGCGATGGCCGACGGCAAGTCCCCCATGGAGGCCGCCGAACGGGCCGTCAGCCGCAGCGGAGACCGCTGGGGCGCCGTCTACTCCCAGGGCGAGTACCAGGAGTTCGAGGAAGCCCTCGACGGCCAGTACACCGGCGTCGGCCTGTGGGCCCGCCGCGAGCGCGACGGACGCATCGAGGTCACCCGCGTCAGCGCCGGCTCACCCGCGGCCGCCGCGGGCATCCGCAAGGGCGACCGGCTGCGCACCGTCGACGGCGCGAAGGTGGACGGCCGGCCGGTCACCGAGGTCGTCTCGTTACTGCGCGGCGACGCCGACGACGCGAGCGCCGGCACGAAGGTCTCCCTGGGCCTGGAGCGCGGGGAGCAGTCGTGGAGCCGGACCCTGCGCCGCGCCAGGCTCTCCACCGACTCCGTGACCGTCAGCAGTCTTCCCGGCCGGGTCACCCTGATCAAGGTCGACGCCTTCACCAAGGGCGTGGGCGACGCCGTGCGGACCGCCGTCGGGCGGGCGCCGGGCAGGGCCGGGATCGTCCTCGACCTGCGCGGCAACTCCGGTGGCCTGGTTGCCGAGGCCGTCACCACCGCCTCCGCCTTCCTCGACGGCGGTCTCGTCGCCACGTACGACGTGAACGGCGCCCAGCGCGTCCTGCACGCGGATGCCGGAGGCGACACCACCAGACCCCTGGTCGCGCTCGTCGACGGCGGCACCATGAGCGCGGCCGAGATGCTCACCGGGGCCCTCCAGGACCGTGGACGCGCGGTCGTCGTGGGGTCCAGGACCTTCGGCAAGGGCTCGGTCCAGATGCCGAGCCGGCTGCCCGACGGCTCCGTCGCCGAGCTGACCGTCGGCCACTACCGCACCCCCGCGGGCCGCTCCGTCGACGGCCGGGGCATCACCCCCGACCTGGAGGCGGACAAGGAGCCGCTCGAGCGTGCCGAGACCGTGCTGAGCGGTCTCGGGGACCTTTCCTGACGCGCGGAGCGCGGACCCGGTAATCGGCTTTCCCCCGAGCCCCCCTGTAGTGCGAAAATGGCCAGCACTATGAGCAAGGGAATGTACGTACCGAAGGAGTCCCAGCCCAAGCAGGGCGGCCAGGGCTCAGGCAAGGTCAAGGACGGCAAGCGCAAGATCGTCGCGCAGAACAAGAAGGCGCGGCACGACTACGCGATCATCGACACCTTCGAGGCCGGGCTCGTCCTGACCGGCACCGAGGTCAAGTCGCTGCGCCAGGGCCGCGCCTCGCTGGCGGACGGCTTCGTCCAGATCGACGGGAACGAGGCGTGGCTGCACAACGCCCACATCCCGGAGTACAGCCAGGGCACCTGGACGAACCACACCGTGCGCCGCAAGCGCAAACTCCTCCTGCACCGCGAGGAGATCGACAAGCTGGAGGCGAAGACCCAGGAGACCGGTCACACGATCGTGCCGCTCGCCCTGTACTTCAAGGACGGCCGCGCGAAGGCGGAGATCGCGCTCGCCCGGGGCAAGAAGGAGTACGACAAGCGGCAGACCCTGCGCGAGAAGCAGGACCGGCGCGAGTCGGACCGTGTCATCGCGGCGGCCAAGCGGAAGGAGCGCGGCGAGTAGCGCGGCCTCCGGCGCGGCCGGTGACCCGGCCCGCGGGAATAGGCTGGCTTCGTCGTGCGTTGTTCACGTACGATGGCACTGCACCCCACAGCGGGTGCGAGGTTCCTCCTCGGAGGGGCCGAGCTTTGAAAAATCAACATGGGGATGATCGGTTTCGACAGCGGCTGTTGAAGCAGGGGAAGCGTGTCGAGGAAGCGGCAATGATCTCGTAAACCATATGTCGCAAAAAATAATCGCCAATTCCAAGAGCGATTCCCAGTCCTTCGCCCTCGCTGCCTAATAAGCAGTGAGTGAAGGACCCTTAATGGGTGTCAGCCCGGGAGTGTTCCCGACCCGGATCCTGGCATAATCTAGGGGACTAAACCATCGAGCCCGGTCACGGGGTTCGATGGGAAATCAAACAGTGGCTGAGCCCGTCGGCGACTTGTTCGCGTGATCGCCGGGGCTGAGAAAATCGCAGCGAACTGCACACGGAGAAGCCCTGATTCTGCACCGTTGGACGCGGGTTCGATTCCCGCCATCTCCACTCATCCCATGTTTTAATTGAATAGCGTCCAATTGAATATCGTGACGAAGGCCCCGCGGCTCAGGCAGCGGGGCCTTCGTCGTGTCCTCAGGAATTCAGTGTGCGCGGTGCCGTGCTGGCACGGTCCGTCATCCGGGGAGCCAGCAGGGTCGCCTCGGGGCAGGGCGTGCCGTCCATCTTCCGCATCAGCAGATCGACAGCCCGCGCGCCCACTTCGGCGGCCGGGATGGCGATCGAGGTGACCGGGACGCGCAGGCTCCCGGCGAGCTCGTCCGGGCAGATCGCGGTGACGGACAGATCGTCCGGAACCCGCAGACCGAGCTGCTCGAAGGCGTCGACGAGCGGTTCGAGGAGCGGCTCGTTGTGGACGACGACCCCGGTCAACGCGGGCTGCTCGCGCAGCAGTTGCTCGGCGATCCGGCGTGCGGCGGCGGGTGAGGCCTCGCAGGGGTGGACGGAGGAGGCCAGACCGCTGCGGTCGGCGGCGGCCGTGAACCCCTGCACCACCCGCTGCGCGAACGCCGTGCCCCGCACATACACCTCCGGCGGCGAGCCGACGAGCGCGACGACCCGGTGCCCGAGCCCCGCGAGCCGCTCCACACACAGCTCACCGGCCGCCTTGAAGTCCAGATCGATGCAGGTGAGCCCGTCGGCGGCGGCCGGGAGGCCGATGAGGACCGACGGCCGGTCCAGCGCGCGCAGCAACGGCAGTCGGGGATCGTGAAGCTGGACGTCCATCACGATCAGAGCGTCGACCAGCGCGGTGTCCGCGACCCGGCGCAGCCCCTCCTCGCCCTCCTCCTGGGTGAGCAGCAGCACGTCGTGATCGTGCAGCCGGGCCGCCGTCACCACCGACACCACGAACTGCATCACCACCGGCACATGGATGCCGGCCCGCAGCGGAACGACCAGGGCGAGGACGTTCGACCGGCTGCTGGCCAGCGCCCTGGCCCCCGCGTGCGGACGGTAGCCCAGCCGGCGGATGCTGTCCTCGACACGCTGCCGGGTGGCCTCGGAGATCGGCCGCTTGCCGCTGAGGGCGTAGGAGACC
The DNA here is from genome assembly GCF_040607495.1 of Streptomyces sp. NPDC005281. Classification (NCBI taxonomy): domain Bacteria; kingdom Bacillati; phylum Actinomycetota; class Actinomycetes; order Kitasatosporales; family Streptomycetaceae; genus Streptomyces; species Streptomyces sp. NPDC005281. Next base: position 73,040 of record NZ_JBEXGX010000015.1, read on the forward strand.
GTGCTCGGGGACACCCCGGCGTGCCGCGCCACATCGGTGATCTTGACCATCACTCCGGCTCCAGTTCGAGGGAGAGGAAGCCCGTCCCGGCGCGGGCCCGTACCTCGCGTCCTCCCGCGGCCAGCCCCCAGGGGGCCGACGGGTCGTCGCAGGACGCGCGCAGGGTGTTCCCCTCGCGCACGACGGTGAAGGTGACCGTGCCGACCGGCATCGGCACCCGGGCGCCCCGCCTCAGGCCGTACGCGCGCAGGGTGACCCCGTCCGCGTGGTCGTAGTCGGGACGGTCGTCCACCGCGCCGACCGGGATCACCGCGCCCGGCCGTACCAGCAGCGGCACGCTCAGGAATCCGTGCCGCTCGCGCACCCAGCGCGGTCCGGTCACCGCCGGCCCGCCGAGGTAGGGCGTCCACGTGCCCTCGGGCACGTAGTACGAGACGTCCCCCTCGTCGCTGAAGACGGGCGCGACCAGCAGATCCGGGCCGAGCATGTACTGCCGCTCCAGATGCGCGCACCCGGGGTCGTCCGGGAACTCCAGGATCATCGCCCGCATCATCGGCACCCCCTCCGCGTGGGCGGTGCGTGCGGCCTCGTACAGATACGGCATGAGGCCGAGCTTGAGCCGGGTGAACAGCCGCAGGACGTCCACGGCCTCCTCGTCGAACAGCCAGGGCACGCGGTACGAGGACGAGCCGTGCAGCCTGCTGTGCGAGGACAGCAGCCCGAAGGCGATCCACCGCTTGAACAGGGCCGGCGTCGGTGTCCCCTCGAAGCCGCCGATGTCATGGCTCCAGAATCCGAAGCCCGACATGCCGAGGCTGAGCCCGCCACGCAGCGACTCGGCCATCGACGCGTACGTCGCCTCGCAGTCGCCGCCCCAGTGCACCGGGAACTGCTGGCTTCCCGTCGTCGCCGACCGGGCGAAGACGACGGCCTCGTCCTCGCCCCGGTGTTTGCGCAGCACCTCGAACACGGTCCGGTTGTAGAGGTACGTGTAGTAGTTGTGCATCCGCTCCGGGTCGGCGCCGTCGGCGTACGCCACGTCGACGGGGACCCGCTCGCCGAAATCGGTCTTGAAGCAGTCGACGCCCTGGTCGAGCAGCGCCTCCAGCTTCGCCGCGTACCAGTCCCGGGCGGCCGGGCTGGTGAAGTCGACCAGTGCCATCCCCGGCTGCCACAGGTCCCACTGCCACACGCTGCCGTCGGGCCGCTTGAGCAGATGGCCGAGCGCCCGCCCCTCCGCGAACAGCGGTGAGCGCTGCGCGATGTAGGGGTTGATCCAGACGCAGATCCGCAGCCCCTTGTCCTTCAGCCGTGTCAGCATCCCCTCCGGATCGGGGAACACCCGCGGATCCCAGCGGAAGTCGCACCAGTTGAACTCGCGCATCCAGAAGCAGTCGAAATGGAAGACGGACAGCGGGAGTTCACGCTCCCGCATGCCGTCGATGAAGGAGGTGACGGTGTCCTCGTCGTAGGAGGTGGTGAAGGACGTCGACAGCCACAGGCCGAAGGACCAGGCGGGTGGCAGGGCCGGACGCCCGGTGAGCGCCGTGTACTTGCGCAGGATGTCCTTCGGGGTCGGCCCGTGGATGACGTAGTACGTCAGCTCCTGTGTCTCGGCGCTGAACTGGACCCGGGAGACCGCCTCCGAGCCGACCTCGAAGGAGACCTGGCCCGGATGGTCCACGAAGACGCCGTAGCCCGCGTCCGTCAGATAGAACGGCACGTTCTTGTAGGCCTGTTCGGTGGCCGTTCCGCCGTCCGCGTTCCACATGTCCACGACCTGGCCGTTCTTGACGAGCGGCCCGAACCGTTCACCGAGGCCGAAGACCTGGGTGCCGACGCCGAGGTCCAGTTGCTCACGCAGATAGTGCGCGCCCGTCGTGTCCCGCATGATGCCCATGCCCTTGGGCCCGCTGCTGGTGAGGGTTCGGCCGTGGGCGAGGAAGTCGATGTGCCAGGGGGCGGTGCGGGTGACCCGGACGGACAGGGCGCCCGCGGTCAGGGTCGCGTGGTCGTCGTCGCGCTCCACGTGCGGTGTGAACCCGGTTCCACGCAGCTCGAACCGGGGCCCCCGGGGCTCCTCGCCCTGGAAGTGGGTGAACGTGACGCCGATGACGTCGGGCATCGGCGCGTGGACGCCGATCGTCACGACCGGTCCCTTCAGCAGGTCGCCGCGATGCCTGATGGGCTGCGTCGGCGCGTGGATCTCCAGGCCGCCGGGCCCCGAGGTCACATCGAGGACCTCGACCGGGTGGGCCGCGGTGACGCCCTCGCGCAGCAGCCAGTAGCCGTCCGTGAACTTCACTGTCGTACCCCTTACTTCACTGCGCCGACGGCGATGCCGCGGGTGAGGGTCCGCTGGAAGACGAGGAAGAAGACGATGGCGGGCAGCACGCCGAGCAGGGCGGCCGCGTTCGTCATCGTGGCGTCCATCAGGCGCTGCCCCTGGAGGACACCGAGGGCCACCGACACCGTCTGGTTGTCGTTGGAGATCAGCATGACCAGCGGCAGCAGGAACTCGTTCCACGTCCAGATGAAGAAGAAGACGAGGAGCACACCGATCGTGGGGCGGCTGACCGGGACCACGATCCGCCACAGCACCTGCCACCGGTTCGCCCCGTCGATCCGCGCGGCCTCGATGATCTCGCGCGGGAACCGCCCGAGGACGGAGGAGAGGAGGTAGGTGCCGAAGGCCGCCTGGATCACCGTGAACACGATGATCACGCTGAGCCTGGTGTCGTAGAGGCCGGCCTGCTTGCTCAGGTAGTAGAGCGGATAGACCAGCGCCTCCTGCGGCAGGGTGTTGGCGAGGACGAAGAAGGCCAGCACCCAGGTGCGGCCCCTGATCCGGCCGATGCCGATCGCGTACGCGTTCAGGACGGACAGCACCGCGGCCCCGACCGCCACAGAGCCGGAGATCAGCACCGAGTTGAGGAGCTTGTGCCCGAAGTCGACGCGCTGCCAGAAGTCCTTCAGACCGTCGAGGTAGAGGCCGTGCGGGAGGCTGAGGGGCCCGTACTCGGAGTACTCCGCGGGCGACTTGACCGCGTTGACCGCGACGACGGCGAAGGGCAGCACCATGAACAGCGCGCCGATGGCGAGGGCCACGAGCACCGGGTAGCGGCGGAGGGCGGTCATGTGCGGATCCCTTCCTCGGCGTCCTCCGCGCGCGCCTGGAATCGCAGGCCGATCAGCGCCAGCGCCAGGATGATCACGGTCAGGACGGTGGAGATCGCGGCGCCGTAGCCGACCTGGGTCTTCTCGAAGAAGGTCGTGAAGGAGAAGTACGACGGCACGTCGGTGGCGCCGCCGGGACCGCCCTTCGTCAGGACGTACACCGCCCCGAACACCTTCAGCGCGGCGATCGTGCACCACAGCAGGACGACCGAGATCTCCGGGCGGATCTGCGGCAGCGTGATGTGCCAGAACCGCCGCCACCAGCCCGCGCCGTCCAGCTCGGCGGCCTCGTAGAGCTGCGGGTCCACGCGTTGCAGGCCCGCCATGAAGACGACGAGCGGGAAGCCGAGCTGCACCCAGACCATCACCCCCATGACGCTGTAGAGCGCGAGGTCCGGGTCGCCCAGCCAGTCCTGCTGCCAGGAGCCGAGGCCGACGGCCTTGAGCAGTTCGTTCAGCGATCCGTTGTCGGGGGCGAGGATCCAGCTCCAGACGATCCCGGCGACGGCGATCGGCAGGACCTGGGGGAGGTAGAAGCAGGCGCGGAGCACGGCCGCCGTCCGGGTCCCGAAGTGCTTGGCGACGAAGTCGAACAGGGCGGCGGCCAGGACCAGTCCGAGGGCGGTCGGTACGGCGGCCATCGCGACGACCATGAACAGGCTGTGCCTGAAGGAGGCCCAGAACTCGGAATCGTCCAGCAGCTCACGGTAGTTGGAGAGCCCCGACCAGGTGGGGGTGCCGACCCCCTGCCAGTCGGTGAAGCTCACCCCGGTGTTCATCAGGAAGGGGACGACGATCACCAGGAGGAAGGCGGCGAAGCCGGGCAGCAGGAACAGGGCGTAGGAGGTGCGGGGACGGCGCTGGCGCGCCGCGGCGCCGGGGCGGCCGCGGACGGCCCGGCCGCCCCGCACGGCGGTGACCGTCATGTCTTCGGTACGCCCTTGTCGTACGCCTTCTGGAGCGCGTCCAGGTAGGCGTCCGGCTTCTCGCTCCCGGTGATCAGTTTCTGGGTCTCCGAGACGAGGACGTCGTAGAAGCCGGCGACGGGCCAGTCGGGATAGAAGGCGAGCCCGTCCTTCCCGGAGAGGGTGTTGAAGTCGGCGATCAGGGACTTGGCCCGCGGGTCCGTGATGGCGGCGGGGTCGGCGGCCACCGGGACGCCGCCCTGGTTGCCGAGCAGGTTCTGGATCTTCTTCGACAAGGTGATGTCGATGAAGTCGTAGGCGAGTTCCTTGTTCTTCGCGCCCTTGGGGACGACCCAGATGTTGCCGCCGGAGCCGAGCGTCAGGTTGCTCTCGGGCCACAGGAAGGTGCCCCAGTCGAACTTGTTCTCCGTCTTGAAGCGGCCGTACCACCAGCTGCCGGAGAACAGGATCGGGCTCTTGCCCTGGATGAAGGAGACGCCCGCGTCCTCGGCCTTGAGCCCGCTGGACTTCTTGCCGATGTACCCCTTCCTCACCCAGTCGGCGAACGTGGTCGCGGCGTACGTCCAGGCCGCGTCGTGGAAGTCCGCCTTGCCCTTGTAGAGCTCGTAGCTGTCGACCCAGGAGCGGTCGGCCTTCGACAGGGCGAGCTGGTAGAGGTACTGCTGGGCCATGTACTCGGCGCCCGAGTTCGCGAGCGGGGTGATGCCCTTCGCGACGAACTCGTCCATCGCGGAGGTGAGTTCCGCGAGAGTGGTGGGCCGGGCTATGCCGTACTTCTTGAAGAGGTCCTTGTTGTAGAACACCATCGTGTACTCGGCGTAGTCCGGCACGCCGTACCACTTGCCGGAGCCCATGACCCCGTCGGCGTCGTACCGGCTGATGGTCCGCACCCCGCCGCTGATCTTCTTGTCCCAGCCGCGCTTGGTCACTTCGGCGCTGAGATCGGTGAGCAGCCCCTGCTTGGACAGGAGTCCGGCGGTCGCGTTGCCCTTGTTGTACTCCATGATGTCGGGGGCGTCGTTCGAGTTGAGGACCATGGGCGCCGTCTTCTGGATCTGCTCGAAGCCCTTCTCCTCGAACTTCACCTTCACGCCCGGGTGTTGCGCTTCGAATTCCTTGATGGCCTCCTTCCAGGCCACCCCCATCGCGCTGTCCGGCCCTTCGTAGTGCCACAGCTTGAGTGTCTTGCCGTCGGAGGAGCCACTGTCCGAGCTGCCGCAGGCCGTCGCCAGCAGGGCACTCGTCAAGACCACCGCCAACGCCGCCGCCACACGCCTTCGTGTCGTCAACATCCACTGCCTCCAGAGGAGTTGGATGGGAATCGGGCCACCACGCATCGCTCGTCGAATCGATTCGATGCGTGGCGTCGAAGCGCTTCGACGGGGGAAGGTATGTGGGCGCGGTGGACGCGTCAATGGGCCGCGCGGGAATTGGGTCAGGGGTTCGACGGGCCGGACGGAGGGATGCCGGCTGGGGGTCAGCGGCAGCGGGGGTTGTCGGACCCGGATGCTTGGCCGGCGGCGGCGGCGGCGGCGGTGGCGGCGGTGGCGGGAGCGGAGCGGGCTTCTCGGCTCGGTTCGGTGGTCGTCGTGTCCGGGTCGGCGGGGGTGCGGTGGTGGTCCCGGAGCACCGCACCCGTCCTCGCGCCCACCGTGGCTATGAGCAGCGCGAGCGTCGCCGCCGCGACCGGAACGACGTATCCGGCGGCAGGCGACACGTGCTCCACCACCCATCCGCCGGACGCCGAGCCGGCGGCGATCCCGCCCATCAGGCCGGTCACCGCGAGGGTCATGCCCTCGTTCAGCCGTCCCTCGGGCGTGCGCCGCTGGACCAGCGTCATCCCGGTGACCATGGTCGGAGCGGTCGCCATGCCGGCCACGAGCAGCGCACCGGCGAGCACCGGGAGCGAGCCGGTGAGCCGGACGGCGAGCAGGGGCAGCGTCAGCAGCACCGCCATGGCGCCGACGCACACCGCGAACCGCCGCGCGGCGAGCGCGTTCCCGTCGAGCGGGGTTCCGTTCCCGGAAAAGGAGACGGCAGGTCCGGTCGCGGACGCGCCCCGTGTCATGACACCGAACAGCAGGCCCGCCACGCACGATCCGGCCGCCTGGAGGGCGAGCACCGCGCCCGCCGCGGACCGGTGCCCCCGCTCGTCCGCGAACGCGATCGTCACCACCTCCATCGCGCCGAACACCGCTCCGGTGGCAAGGAAGGCGAGAAGCAGCGGAGGCATCCCGGGCACGCGCACGAGAGACCCGGATGTGTTGCCCGGCCGGGGCGGCGGCTGCGTCGAACGCTGCGCGGCGAGGAGCAGTACGCCCGTGATCAGCAGCGCGGCCCCCACGAGCGTGCCCGCCTCCGGGGCGACGGACCCGCACAGGAAGGCCGCGAGGACCGGGCCCAGCATGAAGCACAGTTCGTCCACGGCCTGCTCGAAGGAGTTCGCGGTGTGCAGCGCCGCCGCGTCCCCCTTGAGGAGGTGGGCCCAGCGCGCGCGGGACATCCCGCCCATGTTGGGGATCGTGGCGGTGGCGGCGTAGGCGGCGAAGAGGGTCCAGTCGGGCGCCCCGGAGCGCACGCACACCACCAGGCACATCGCGCCGACCAGGGCGAAGCCCGCGGCGGGCACGGCCACCCGGGCCTGCCCGTACCGGTCGACGAGCCGCGCGGTCCGGGGAGCGACCACGGCCGTCGTCGCGAGACCCGTGGCCGTGACGGCGCCGGCGAGCGCGTACGAGCCCCGGGTACTCGCGATCATGATGACCGCGCTCACGCTGAACATGCCCATGGGCAGCCGGGCGACGAGGTTTCCGAGGGTGAAGGCGCGGGTGCCGGGCAGCGCGAACAGACGGCGGTACGGGGTGAGCGGTGACATGGGTGAACCGTCGCCCGGCGTCCCGGGAACGGTCCAACACCTACTCCGTGGCGATTGACGCACTTGCGTTGTAGGTTCGCGTGATGCCTGGTCAACGCCCCTTTCCCGGTCATCTGGACCTCCGTCTGCTGCGCGCCTTCCTCGCGGTCGCCGAGGAGCTGCACTTCACCCGTGCCGCCGCCCGCCTGTACGTCGCCCAGCAGGCGCTGAGCCGTGACATCCGCCGGCTGGAGCGCGAGCTCGGGGCGGAGCTGTTCGTGCGGACGACCCGGCAGGTGACGCCGACCCTGGACGCCGAGCGGCTGCTGCCGTACGCGCGCCGTGTGCTGGAGGCGCACGACGCGCTGCTCGACGCCTTCGCCCGGCCCGGCGGCGAGGAGCGGCCCCTGCTCGTCGACGTCAATTCCCCCGGTCTGGTCTCCAGCCGCATCCTCGACCGGGCCCGTGACCTCGCCCCGGGCAGTGAGCTGATGGCCCGTTACGAGAGCGGCCTCACCGGGGCGGCGGCGGACCTGCTCGCCGGCCGTCTGGACGTGTCGTTCGGCCGGTTCGCGGGGCTCGACCCCACCGTCCGGGCCCGGCTGGAGCAGCGGATCGTGCGCTACGAGCCGATGGCCGTCGTCCTGCCCGAGAACCATCGGCTCGCCGCCCTGGACGCGGTGCCGCTGGCCGCGCTCGCGGGCGAGACCGTGTACGCGGGGGCCGGGAACCCCCGCACGCTGGAGTGGACCGACCTGGCGCACCACCTGTTCGAGGGACGGGGCATCCGACTGGCGTCACCCGCACCGGTGGCCGTGGGCGCCGAGGAATTCCGGCGGATCATGGCGAAGACGCGGAATCCCGTGCTCGCCGTGGTGGAGTTTCCGGCCATGCCCGGGACCGTGTCGAGGCCCCTGATCGACCCTGTTCCTCTGTCACCCGTGTCACTGGTGTGGCGCAAGGGACTTGTCCATCCGGGGATCGATGCGCTCAAGCGAGCCGCTGCCGAACTCGCGAGCGAAGAGAAATGGCTCCTGAGTCCCCGGGAAGGGTGGATTCCAGCCACCGATGCCCTCATTTTCATGAGCCGTGCATGAGCCACGAGTACGCGGCGCTACATTCCTCGTCCGGGTCGCGGTGTGATATTGGGGCGCTCGGGCCGGGTGGGGGCCCGGTCAAGATGACAATGTGATTATTTGCCCCGAGTCGTCGTGCACCCGTGAGCAGTCCCATGGGGGGATGTACGTGCGTGCTGAGAACTGGCGGAAAGACACCCAACCGGCTGAGCGGAAAAACGATCAGCGGAACGGATTTCGGGTCGGTCCGTCACCTGGGCCGGAAGCCGGGGAGTCGTTCGCCCGGTCGGTGACCGGCGGAACGATTTCGTGGCCGGATATGGGAGTTGGCATCAATCCTGAGCGTGGGGAACGCGCCGAGCGAGCAGCCGGCGGACGTCCCGAGCGAACCCCGGACCCGGGGACCGAACTGCTCGTCGGTCACGCGGCGGAGACGGACGTGTTCTCCGGCCGTCGGCCCGAGGCGGGATCGGCGCCCGAGCGTGAGTCGCGGGCATGGTCCGGCGCCGGAGGCACGGCGACGGCGAGACCGCCGTCCCTCACCCGTACGGCGCCGGCGCGGCCCTTCTTCAGCGACGGACCGGCCTTCGAGGACAGCCCCTCGACCGCACTGCTCCCCGACGCCGCGCCGGACCTCGACCGTCCGCCGCCCGCCTCCTGGGAGAACCCGGGCGGATCCGCGGACGGCAACGACCCCGACGAGGTCACCATCCAGCTCGACGGCGCGGGCCTCGGGCCGCTTGCCCGGCCGGGCCGGCCGGGCAAGGACGTTCCCGCGACCGCCGAGATCTCCGAGGGCCCCGTCTTCGTCGACGAGTCCGGCCGCCGCAGCCGCCGCTACCGCCGCCTCGGCATGCTCGTCGCCGTGGCCTGCGCGGTCTACGCCGTCGTGATCGTCGCCACGCTCCTGTCGGGCAACTCGAACGCGCCCTGGCTCCCCGTGCCGGGCCAGGAGGAGGACACGCCCGCCGGCCAGGTCGAGAGCTCGCCCCTGCCCACGCAGTCGGTGAACCGCTCCGGCAAGGGTGCCACCGCCGCACCCGCAGCGGTGGCCACGGCCGCCGACGGCAGGACGCCCTCACGCGGCACGGCCACCACGGCAGCCGCCTCCGCCGGCGCCTCCGCCGCGTCGAGCGACCCGAAGCCCAGCACGTCGGCGACCAAGAAGCCGAAGCCCGGCGTCACCACCAAGGCCCCGGCCCCCGACCCCGAACCGTCCTCCTCGGCGGACGGCCAGCCCACGGCATCCGCGCCGGCCACCACCCCCGGCACGGTCGCCCCCACGGAGAGCACGGGCACCACAGGCTCCAACGGAGCGGGGGCCGGCACCTGATGAGTGACCTTCGCCGGCGCGCACCCGCCTGGCAGAGCCACGTTCCCGCCATCGCGCCCGGCGCGGTGGCGAAGTCCGTACAGGACCCCTTCACGGCGTCCGGCCGGCCGGATCCGCTCAGTTCCGCGTACGCCCTCTCCCTCCCGTTCCCGGAGGACATCCTCTGATGTCCCGCACCAGTCGCCACGGGCCCGCGTCCCGCACGTCGGGCCAGGGCCCCGGCACCGCCTCGCGACGGGACCGCGACGCCCCGCGCCGCCGCCTTCCCATGCGCTTCGTGCTGCCCCTCCTCGTCCTGGTCGCGATGATTGCGATGCTGATGCTGCACGGTTACGTGCACAGCGAGATCCTCGCGGACCACCGCATCCAGCCCGAGGCGGCCACGGACAAGGTCCCGGAGAAGATCCTCGACGGCGGCCCGGTCATCGACACCCGCGGCGGCCGCACGACCAGCATCGGCGTCCCGGACCACCGTCTCGTCCTCACCTTCGACGACGGCCCTGACCCGACCTGGACCCCCAAGGTCCTGGACGTCCTCAAGGCGAACCACGCCCACGCGGTCTTCTTCGTCACCGGCACCATGGCCTCGCGCTACCCGGACCTCGTCGAACGGATGGTGAAGGAGGGCCACGAAGTCGGCCTGCACACCTTCAGCCACCCCGACCTGTCGTACCAGTCCACGAGCCGTATCGACTGGGAACTGTCGCAGAACCAGCTGGCGCTGGAGGGCGCGGCGGGCATCCGCAGCTCCCTCTTCCGCCCCCCGTACTCCTCCTTCGCCGACGCCATGGACGACAAGTCCTGGCCGGTGACGCAGTACGTCGGAACCCGCGGCTACATCACCGTCGTCAACAACACCGACAGCGAGGACTGGCAGAAGCCGGGCGTCGCCGAGATCATCCGCCGGGCCACGCCCAGGACCGGCAAGGGCGCCATCGTCCTGATGCACGACTCGGGCGGCGACCGCCATCAGACGGTGCAGGCGCTGACCAAGTTCATTCCCCGACTCCAGGCGCAGGGCTACGAGTTCGAGAACCTCACCGAGGCGCTCGACGCGCCGAGCGCGAACACCCCGGTGACCGGCCTCGACCTGTGGAAGGGCAGGGCATGGATCTTCCTGGTCCAGGCCTCGGAGAGGACCACCGACGCCCTGGTCGTCGGTATCGCGATCATCGGCGTGCTGGTCTTCACCCGCTTCGGGATGATGCTCCTGCTCTCCGCGCTGCACGCCCGCCGGGTCCGCCGCAAGGCCTTTTGCTGGGGCGCGGCCCCGGTCACCGAAGCGGTGTCCGTGCTGGTCCCGGCGTACAACGAGGCCAAGTGCATCGAGAACACCGTGAACTCCCTCATGGCGAGCGAGCATCCCGTCGAGATCATCGTCATCGACGACGGATCGAGCGACGGCACCGCCCGCATCGTCGAGGAACTGCGCCTGCCGAACGTACGCGTGGTGCGCCAGCTCAACGCCGGCAAGCCCGCCGCCCTCAACCGGGGTCTGGCCAACGCGAGCCACGACATCATCGTGATGATGGACGGCGACACCGTCTTCGAACCGGCCACCGTCCGCGAACTCGTCCAGCCCTTCGCCGACCCCGAGGTCGGCGCGGTCGCGGGCAACGCCAAGGTCGGCAACCGGGACTCCCTCATCGGCGCCTGGCAGCACATCGAGTACGTGATGGGTTTCAACCTCGACCGCCGCATGTACGACATCCTGCGCTGCATGCCGACGATCCCGGGCGCGGTCGGGGCCTTCCGCCGCTCGGCCCTGGAGCGCGTCGGCGGCATGAGCGACGACACGCTCGCCGAGGACACCGACATCACGATGGCCCTCCACCGTGACGGCTGGCGTGTCGTCTACGCCGAGAAGGCACGGGCCTGGACCGAGGCCCCGGAGTCCGTCCAGCAGCTCTGGTCCCAGCGCTACCGCTGGTCGTACGGCACCATGCAGGCGATCTGGAAGCACCGCGGAGCCCTGGTCGACCGGGGTCCCTCGGGCCGCTTCGGCCGGGTCGGACTGCCCCTGGTTTCCCTCTTCATGGTCCTGGCCCCGCTCCTCGCGCCCCTGATCGACGTATTCCTCCTGTACGGAGTCGTCTTCGGCCCGACCCGGAAGACGATCGTCGCCTGGCTCGGTGTCCTCGCCGTCCAGGCGGTCTGCGCGGCGTACGCGTTCCGTCTCGACAAGGAACGCATGACCCAGCTGATCTCGCTCCCCCTTCAGCAGATCCTCTACCGGCAGTTGATGTACGTCGTCCTGCTCCAGTCCTGGATCACCGCCCTGACCGGCGGCCGGCTGCGCTGGCAGAAGCTGCGCCGCACCGGCGTCGTGGGGGCGGCGCCGGGAGCGGTCCCGCGGCAGCAGGCGTCACACACCGGGAACGAACGGAGGCCGGTCGGATGACCACGCACGAGTACCCGGCGGGGGCGACCCCGCCGCTGGGCACCCCCAAGCCGGCGGTCCCGTATCCGCGTACGTACCCGGGAGCGCCCGCGGACGACTGGCTGCGCCCGCAGCCGCAGCCGCAGGCGGGTACGGGCCCGGCACTGTGGCCCGAGTCCGGGCCGTCGGCCGAGTCCGGGCCGCTGTCTGAGCCCGGACCGTCGGCCGAGTCCGGGCCGCTGTCCGAGTCCGGGCCGTCGGTCGAGACCGCGTCGGGGGTGGATCCGGAGCGGGAGCCGGCCCCGCGCCGCCCCGGCCGTGACCGCTACCTCGACCTGCTCCGCTCCATGGCGCTGGTCCGCGTGGTCGTGTACCACCTGTTCGGCTGGGGCTGGCTGACGGTCGTCTTCCCCTCCATGGGCGTGATGTTCGCGCTGGCGGGCTCCCTGATGGCGCGTTCGCTGAGCCGGCCGTCGCCGAGTGTGATCCGGGGACGTCTCAGGCGTCTGCTGCCTCCGCTCTGGGCGTTCAGCGCGGTGGCACTGACCATGATGTTCCTGGCCGGCTGGAACCCCGCGAAGGATCCCGACCTAGGCGGCTCCTGGAACCTGGTCGACCTGCTCAACTACATCGTCCCGGTCGGCGCCCCGCCGTTCCCCTGGCACCTCGGCTCCCAGTCGGGCCTGCTGGAGAGCGACTGGGCGGTCCAGTGCGCGGGTGTGCTCTGGTATCTGCGCGCCTACCTGTGGTTCGTGGTCGCGTCCCCGTTCATGCTGTGGGCGTTCCGCCGGGCGCCGTGGCCGACCGTGCTGGCCCCCCTCGCCCTGACGGCGGTGGTCGGCACCGGGCTGGTCACCATCCCCGGTGAGACCGGCAACGCCGTCACCGACTTCGCCGTCTACGGCGGCTGCTGGATCCTGGGCTTCGCCCACCACGAGGGGATGCTCGCGAAGGTCCCGCGCTACATCGCCATCTCGTGCTCGGCCCTGATGATGGCCTTCGGCCTGTGGTGGGCCTCGGGCCATCTGGGCCCCGACGGCTGGGACCTGAACGACATCCCGTTGGCCGACGCGATGTGGTCCTTCGGCTTCGTGGTGATCCTGCTCCAGTACAGCCCGTCCTGGCGGGAACTGCCGGGCCGCCTCGCCCGCTGGGACAAGCTGGTGACGCTGTCCAACAACCGCGCCGTCACGATCTACCTGTGGCACAACATGCTCATCATGGCCACGGTCCCGATCCTGGACCAGCTGTACAACCTCCCCTTCATGGAGAACGACCGGGCGACGGCGGCCCTCGACTCCACGTACACCCTGTGGATGTTCGTCCTGGTGTGGCCGCTGATCGGCCTGACCATCCTGGCCTTCGGCTGGATCGAGGACATCGCGGCGAAGCGCAGCCCACGTCTTTGGCCGAACGGCTCCAAGAGCCGCAGGATCACTGGCCGTTCGGTGAACCGGGGGCGCCGGGCCAGGGCTTGACGGTCGGGGGTGCCTCAGCAGGTCAGGCGCTCCACCGCGCCCGGCTCGCCGGGGCACCCCCGACCCGTTCATCCCGCGATGTCACTCGATCGAAGGTTTCGCGGAGGCAGTTTGGTCACGCTATGAACCTGTATGCCCACCCGATCGGCACCCTTTGTCCCGTTGCCGCCGTACGGGCTCCCGCTAGCGTGACGCTGCCTTCCCGCACCCCACGCAGCCGAGGAGCCCACCGTGAACCGCCGCCCCCACCTGCTCCTCACAGCCGCCCTGCTCCTCCTGACAGCCTGCGGTGGCCCCAACGACGTCCCGAAGCCAGGGGACAGGATCGCGGGCGCGGGGGGTGGGGGTACGAGGTCGGCTTCGGCGGGCGGGGCAACCTCCGGCGGGCGGCCCGTGATCAGGTTTCCATCCGACACGCGGAACGTATTCGAGGGCCAGAAGACCGGGGACGCCAGAAAGGACGCGGTACTGGCGGACAACGCCCAGCGAATCAACTCCATTGACGACGCGATCTTCCAGGGAAGAGTGAATACCGAGGCCCTCGGCTTCTACAGCGCAGAAGGCGCCTTGGACAGCGCGAGGATGTTCATCAAGGGGTACCTGGATGACGGCCGTTCCTGGACGGGGACCACCCGCTACTTCGACCGCCAGGTCACTTTTGCCTCCGATGGCAGCGCGGCTGTCGTCTACTGCTCGGACGAGAGCAAGTCGTTCCTCAAGAACAGGAGGACGAACAAGCCCGAGAAGACGCAGACCTCGGCAGACAGCTACGTGCTGTACAACACCCGGCTGGTCGAGGACTCGGCCGGCGTCTGGCAGACCACCAACGTCATCTCGAAGCGAGGCTCTGCCCAATGCCGGCCGTGAAGCGTTCGGTCGGTTCGGCGACGCTCACGGCCCTTTTCTGCCTTGCAGCGCTCGGCCACCCAAACGCGTATGCCGGCGGCCGTGGCGGCGAAGGCAACGAGAACACCGGACCGAAGCCGCGCGGAGATGCCACTCATGACGGCACGCTGTCCGCTACCGCGGGCGCCGTGGTCTTCAATCGTTCGAAGAACGGTTCGGGCGAATCGACCGGCCCGGTGGCTGCCGCTCCGGGTACGTGGACCCCGCCCGCCTGCTATTACGCACCGAGGTACACCCCGGCCCAGATGCGGCAGTACAAGGAGTCGATCTGGGGGGTCGAATCGACCGGGTATCAGTGGGATGCGAAACAGCGCGACACCTACGTGGACGGGCACCCCTACAAGGACTTCAACGAGGCCAAGGCCGGCAAGGGCTACTGGTGGGACTCGTACGTCACCGAAGGCCGCGAGGGCGACCCCGCGGCTTCCACTTGCGCCGAAGACAACTTCTGGGTCGACACGGGTGCGGCCCCACCGGCGAACATCTCGCAGGCGATCACTCCGGAGATGCTGGCGCAGCTCGCGTACGCGGAGATGCGGGTGCCGTCGACGAAGGTGGACCTGGCTCCGGCGGGTACGACCAAGGTGAATCTGCCGACGTGGGCGTGGCTGGACACGGCGAAGTTCAAGCCGGTGTCGGTGACCGCGTCAGTACCCCTGCTGGACGTCACCGCGACGACCACGGCGCAGCCGGTCTCCCTCCGGATCGACCCGGGCACGGCGGACGCGCAGACCTATCCCGCCTCGGGCGTGTGCGAGATGACGGGCGATCGCATCGGCGAGGCCTACGCGAAGGGCCGGGCCGAGGAGACGCCTCCCTGCGGGGTGAGATACCTGCGCTCCTCGGGCGACGACTCGTACGCGTTGCGCGCGACCCTCACCTGGAAGATCCACTGGACGGGCACCGGCATACCCGAACCACGAGACCTGCCGGACGGCACCTTCGGCGTCGGCCAGGACGTCGTCGTGCAGGAGATCCAGTCCGTCAACCGCTGAGTCCGGCTCAACGGATTCACCGAGATTCCGGGAGAACAGAGGGCGTGGCAGAGCGGCTGGTTGTCGACGGCGATGAGCTGTCGCACTTCATGAAGATGCTCAGGACGTCGACCGAGTCGTTGCGTGGCCTGCGCAGAGCGCTGGAGGACGCCACGGTCACCGGTCTGGGCACGGACGATCTCGACTGTGCCTGCGAGGACTTCCAGGACAACTGGAAGTACGGCGCCGACCAGATCGGTGCGCAGACCGAGGATCTGGCAAAGATCATCGGCAAGAGCCGGGACAGCTACCGCGAGGTGGACAAGGCCCTGGAACAAGCTCTGAAGAAGGCCGGGAGCGGCGGGGGCGGTGGTACGAGGTGACCTACCGGCCCGAGGACACGGGAGCGGCGCTCGACCCACGCTCCCTCGCCGACCGCGACAAGCCGCAGGGGCTCAAGTCGGCCCCGCGCATCCCCAACCCCGACCACCCGCATCTCGGGTTCAACCCGGTGCCGGGCAGTACGGAGACCGTGAGCGGCCTGCGCAAGAAGCTCACGGGGTGCGCGAAGGTGCTCGAAGAGACCCATGACCTCGTCACCAAGCTGATGGACGGCAGCTACTGGAAGGGCGACGCGGCCGTCGCCTTCCGCGAGCAGCTGGACGGCGGGCCGCTGCCCCTGAACCTGAAGAACGCGGCGCACTCGATCCGTAAAGCGGCCGGACAACTCGGCCGCTGGGAAGACGAACTCGACGACTTCCAACGGCGGGCGAAGCGGCTCGAACAGGACGCGAAGGCCGCACAGGACGCCGTGGACCGTGCGAAGGGGCACGCCACGAAGGCGGGCGACAGCCCCGAGCTGGACGGGAAGGGCACCGCGCACGACGAGGCACGGAAGGCGCTGACCAAGGCGAAAACGGCGGTGGAGGACGCCGAGGACGCTCTGCGCAGGATTCGCGGCAAGGCGCGCGAACTCGCCGAGGAACATGAGCACCGGGCGCAGCTTCGGGCAGGGAAGATCCGCGCCGCCACGAAGAAACTGACCCCTCATGAACCGGGCTGGTTCGACTCGGCCCTCGACTGGGTCACCGAAAACCTGCCGGACATCTTGAGCACGCTGGGGGCGGTGATCGGGTTGGTTGCGTTGTTTGTTGTGTCGGGTGGGACATTGGCAGCGGTATTGCTGCTGGCAGCTTCGGTCCTTAGTGCGGCGGCGTTGACCATCCGAGTGTCTGAGGATCCCACGGTGTGGGCATCACTGAGGGACGGCTTTGCCAAAGGTGAGCTCGACACCGACTTCTGGAGCAACCTCGTGACTGTCGGGGGTGACGCTCTTGGCATGGTTCCCGGCATTGCCGCAGTGGGAAAGGGGGCCGCGGTTGGACTGCGTGCTGCGAGCGAGACGGGTGATGCTCTCTCGCTGGGCCAACGGATCATCCGCTCGGGGAGCAGCACCATGGAGCACGCCAAGTCCATTTCGAGTTTGGACAATGCGCTGCTCGGTTTCACAATTCGTGGCGCCAGAGCGGCGCAGATCACGAGAGGGATTGAGGTCACCTCGGCCTCGGTAGGGGTTGGAACCGCAGGCTTCGGCCTCGCCATGAGCGCTGTGGACACCGACGACGACGGGATCAAGGACGGCTCGGTGGCGAGTATCGACGGCGCCAGGCTCGGCCTCGATGCCGGAGGACTCCTCAATATCGCCCGTCATGTCTTCTGATTCCCGAACAGAGAGAAGGCGCTGCATGGCTCTGACCGAGTACCCGACTGCGTGGGACCACCCCCCGACCAGAAGAGCTTTCGTTCAGCACTTCATCTTGATCGCTCTGCGACTGGTGGGCTGGATCGCTGTTTGGGTCGGCTCATTGGCCTTCCTGGTGGTTTTCCTTTCTCCCGGCTTCACTCTGCTCTTTGTCCCGTTGCTGGGCTATGCGGCCTTCCGCGCCGTCCTCCAACTCGCCTACATCCGGCCCTCCATCCACATCCAGCGTGTCCTCTGGCAGTACCCCTGGCAGCTTCTGGCGGATGTTCCCCGGGGGCGGAACAAGCATCCGCGGGTTCAGGAGGACGAGATGTGGCTGGAGCTGCCCAATCCTGAGGAGCCGGGGGAGCGGATTCCTCTGTTGTTCCTTTCCGGCATGCGTACGTTCTGGTGGATGCGGAGATTCGGCACCGCCCGGACGAAACCGGAGCTGAAGGCGGAGATCGAGCCGATCTGGTTCGCCGGTGACCCCCGTTTCATCGCCGTCATCGCGGCTTCCGCACGGAACGGCAAGGCGCCCAAGCGGCTCCATCTGCTGTACCAGCGCACGGCCACGGGGCGCCGGGGCATCGAGCCGATCGACTGGAACGCGAGCCCGGCCGCCCTGGAACGAGCCCGGCGTTCCGGCGCTCACGTCCCCGACGCGGTGCGCCCGCACTCGCATCCCCACTGACTCGTACCCGGCAGGAATCGATGACCACGGCCCCCCACTTCACCGTCGCGGACTCGGCGGAAGACCCCGACGCCGACATCTGGTTCGCGGAACCCGCCGGTTTCACCGCCGTGCCCCTCGACGCGCTGCTTCCCGCACCGGACTCCCCGGCCGCCGACGGGTTGCGCACCGCATTCGCCCCGTTCCTCCAGGCCGTTCCCGATGAGTTGACGCGACAGCGGTTCATCGCCGCGTTCGCCCAAGGGCAGCGCCTGCTCGGGGCTTTGAGGGAAGAGGGAACCGTTCATTGCTCGATCGGACTGCACCGTGACGATGTCGACGAGGGGGCCGTGAGCGACGGCGGCCCACTGCTGTCGTTCTTCACCGTCTCCTGGCGTGCCACGGCGGTGGCACCGCGAGCCGTGACGGCCGCCCGTGCGGTGACCGGGCTCGACGGGCGGGCGCTCGTCGAATGCGTCGAACTCCCCAGTGGGCCGGTCACGTTCAGCGAGGTCGTTCACACCCCAGGGGTAGTTGAAGGGCTTCCTCGGATGCCACTGGTCCAGTTCCGGGCCCACCTGCCGCATCCGGACTGCAAGCGGCTGGCCGTGCTCACGCTGAGCACGAACGCCGTCGGACGCCGGGAGCAGTACCGTGCGATCCTCCGCCGGATCGCGGCCCTGACCACCTTCGACGATCCGCTGCGACCGGTCTGCCCCGAGGTGCCGTGAACGGTGACCCGGGGCTTTGCGGTCAGCAACTGGGTGAACCCTCCTGTGGGTCGTCGTCGCACAATCGGGGGGTTCGAGTGGGCAGTTGGCGGTGCTATGGCCCTCTATGGCCAATCACTGTTACTCGCTTGGCACCATTCGCGCTGGTGTCGTCGCACAGGCCCCCGCTAGCGTGTTGGTGCCCTTCCGCACCCCACGCCGCACAGGAGTCTGCCGTGAGCCGCCGTTCCCGTCTGCTTGTCACAGCCGCTGTCGGAGCGTCAGCCGCGCTGCTTTTGACCGCGTGCGGCGGGGGCGGTGACAAGTCGAAGGCCAACGACAAGATCGCCGGCGCGGACACCGGAGGCAGGACCTCGGCCTCACCGAGCGCGAGCGCGACGCAATCGGCCGGGCGCCCGAAGATCGAGTTGCCGTCGGATCTCACGCTGACCTTCGAAGGGCCGAAGACCGGCGACGAAATCAAGGACGCCGTCCTCGCCGACAATGCCGAGCGCATGCGGGCCGTCGACGCGGCGATCGCCGGGACGGATCCCAAGGGTGAGGCGCTCGGTTACTACAACACCGGCAAGGCGCTCGAAGCCGCTTTGAGCTGGGTCGACCAGTTCAAGAAGGCGGACTCCACCCTCACCGGTGCGGCGCGCTACTACCAGCGGACCGTGACCCTCGACGGCAAGAACTCCGCCTCGCTCACATTCTGCGCGGACGAGAGCAAGGGCTACAGCAAGGACAAGAAGACCAACAAGATCAACAAGACGCCGGTCACCAAGAACAGTTACGTCCTGTACAACACGCGCCTGGACAAGAGCTCCGAAGGTGTATGGCAGACATCGCAGATCATTTCCAGCAGGGGGGCGGCTCAGTGCCAGGCGTAGCGAGGAACACCGTTCGTGCCGCTCTGCTGGCGAGCCTTCTCGTGGCCGGGACTGCCCCGGACGCCTGGGCCGACTTCGTCCCGGGCGGCAAGGGTACTGGTTCCGAGACGGAGGTGAACGGCGGGCAGGACGACCAGAAGGTCTCCGCCACGGCCGGCGCCGTCGTGTTCGACCGGTCCAAGAACGGGTCCGGCAGCTCCTCCGGTCCGGTGGCCTCCTCGTCCGGGAACTGGACTCCGCCCGCCTGCTACTACGCCCCGAGGTACACCCCCGATCAGCTCCAGAAGTACTTGGAGCCCATCTGGAACGCCGAGTCCACCGGGCCCCAGTGGGACCAGGAACAGCGGGACAAGTACGTCAACGGCGGCGACGCCAAGGACTTCAACAAGGCCAAGACCGGCAAGGGCTACTGGTGGGACTCGTACGTCACCGAAGGCCGTGAGGGCGACCCGCACGCGCTGGACTGCAAAAGGTCGATCTTCTGGGTCGACAAGGGTGCGGCCCCGCCGGCGGACGCTCCCCAGGCGATCACCCCGGAGATGCTGGCGCAGCTCGCGTACGGCGAGATACGGGTGCCGTCGACGAAGGTGGACCTGGCTCCGGCAGGTACGACGAAGGTGAATCTGCCGACGTGGGCGTGGCTGGACACGGCGAAGTTCAAGCCGGTGTCCGTGACCGCGTCCGTACCCCTGCTGGACGTCACCGCGACGACCACGGCCGAACCGGTCTCGCTGAAGATCGACCCCGGCACGGCGGACGCGCAGACCTATCCCGCCTCGGGCGTCTGCGAGATCACCGGCGATCGCATCGGCGAGGCGTACGCGAAGGGCAGGGCCGGACAGACGCCACCCTGTGGGGTGAAGTACCTGCGTTCCTCGGGCGACGGTTCGTACAAGCTGCGGGCCACCGTCACCTGGAAGATCCACTGGACGGGCACCGGCGTGCCGGCCGCGCGGAACCTGCCGGACGGCACCTTCGGGGCGGACCAGGACGTCGTCGTGCAGGAGATCCAGTCCATCAACCGCTGAGCCCGGCCGTCGGCAGACCCGGCAAGGCGGAGTCAAGTGCCGGTCAACCGGTCTGCCCGGCTGTTCTGCGGAGATGTCCGCGCGTGCAAGGGTGGAGTCGTTGCCGGCGTGAACGTGCGTTTTCGGCGGGGGAGTTGGGGGTCACGTGAGCAGACGGCAGATCCGGAAGATGTTCCGGCTGATGGCTCAGGGGCAGGCGGTGCAGCTCACGAGTCCCATGGCCTCGGTGAAGAAGCTGGCACGACTCGCCTTCACGGCCCAGCAGTTCGGCTACGAGTACGCGGACGTACGCCAGGGCGGCGGCCGCAACAACGCGCTCACGATGCTCATCGTGCCCGACCCCGGCCTCCAGGCCCAGTCGCGTGCCGCGCAGAACTGGGCGCAGTATCCGCAGGCCGGCGACGGGGTCTCGTTGCCGCCCGTCGTCCCTGACGCACTGGAACTCCTCAAGGCCCGCATCAACTTCGACCTCACGGGCAAGAACGCCGAGAAGCGGATGGCATACGCGGTGCTGGGTCTCACCGTGGGGTGCGCGGTCCTCGCGGTGCGGACGGGCGGGAGCTCCGTGGCCTTCGAGGTGGCCGGGATCCTGTGGGCCGTGATGATGGTCGTCCTCGGCGTCGGTCTAGTCGTCACACGCAAGCGGAACGCCAAGTTCGCGGTGTTGCTCCGGGCGGCCGGGTTCGCGCCTGTGACGGAGGCGGGCGGACGGGTTCGGTATCTGCCGCCGACGGCGGGGTACGGAGCACAGCCCGCCGGCCCGTACGGCCCCTACGCCCCGTACACGGGCCCGCTTCCGCAGGCTCCCCAGCCTCAGCCCCCATACGCCGGCCCGCTTCCGCAGCCGCCCCAGCCCTCGTACCCCGGCCCCTTTCCACAGGCGCCCCAGCCCCCGCACCCCGGCACCCTTCCGCAGCCGCCCCAGTAGCCTCAGTCCGGCGCCGCTACCCCTCCCAGATCTCCGGCAGTCCGAACGCGGCGAAGACCGTGGGGAGTTGGAAGACCACCGTGTGACTCACCGCGCCGTGGTCCGCAGTGAAGACCTGGAGGGTGCGCAGGCGGTACGTGTCGGCGCCGGGGGCGCGGACGTAGGCCGCCAGCGCGGGCTGGCCGTTCGCCGAGGTGGGGCGCAGGCGCCAGTCCTTGCCCCGCATCGCGAAGACGCGGGCGATGAAGGCGATGTAGGCGTCGGGGCCGACGTACCAGTTGAGGACCGGGGGCATCTCCAGCACGACGTCCTGGGTGAGCAGGGTGCGCAGGGCGTCGAGGTCGGCGTCCTCGAAGGCGCGCAGATAGCGGTCGATCACCGCGCGCTGCCCGAGGTCCGGGGGTTCCGTCACCTCGTCCTCGGTCAGACCGGCCTCGCCGAGTCGCGCGCGGGCCCGCTGGAGCGTGCTGTTGACGGAGGCCGTCGACGTGCCGAGGGCCTCGGCCACCTCGCTCGCCGGCCAGGCCAGCACGTCACGCAGGATGAGGACCGCCCGCTGCCGAGGGGGCAGCAACTGCATCGCGGCGATCAGGGCGAGGCGCAGACTGCCCCGCGCGACGACCACGCCCGCGGGATCCCCGGCCACGGCCCCGGTGCCGAAGGCGCGCCCGGCCGTGTCCTGGTCCGGGAACGGTTCGAGCCACGGCACCTCCGCCCCCGGCGTCTCCTGGCCGGGGAGAGCGAGGTCCCCGCCGGCCGGCGGCACCGGGCGACCTGGGTGCTCGTCCGTGACGGCGCCGACGGGACCTGGGCCATCACCTCGTACCACAACGCGTCCGTCTGACAGACCGGGCGGGAACCCCGTACGAACCCCGCCGGCCCGCCCATCCGTCCGCCCATCCGTCCGTCGGACGGACGGGATCGCCGTACGGACCTCACCCGCTCCCGGGCCCGTCCTCACCGCCGGGTCCGGGACGGGGTGAGAGCAACGTTCCCTTCAGGTCACTCACAGCCACAGCGCGGAAACGCGCCCTCCCTACCTTCGGGAAACAGCAGGCCGGTAGGCCCGGAGAACCAATGGAGGCGTGAGATGACTGCCCCAGCCACGAGTACGACCCCCGCGCGGGACGGTCGCTGGATCGAGGAGTGGGATCCGGAGGACGAGGTCTTCTGGGCGGAGAAGGGGGAGAAGGTCGCCCGGCGCAACCTGCTCTTCTCCGTTCTGTCCGAGCACATCGGGTTCTCCGTCTGGACCATGTGGTCGGTGCTGGTCCTGTTCATGGGACCGGAGTACGGGCTCACCCCGGCCGACAAGTTCCTGCTCACCTCGATGGTGACGCTGGTCGGCGCGGTCGTGCGGGTGCCCTACACCTTCGCCGTCGCGCTCTTCGGCGGCCGGAACTGGACCATCGTGTCCGCGAGTCTGCTGCTCGTGCCGACCGTCGCCGCGTTCGTGGTGATGAAGCCGGGCACCTCGTTCGACACGTTCCTCGTGGTCGGCCTGCTGGCCGGTATCGGCGGCGGCAACTTCGCCTCCAGCATGACCAACATCAACGCCTTCTTCCCGCTGCGCAAGAAGGGCTGGGCGCTCGGCCTCAACGCGGGCGGCGGCAACATCGGCGTCCCCGTCATCCAGCTGGTGGCGCTCGCCATCATCGGGGCGAGCGGCGGACCCCGGGTGCTCCTCGGGATCTACATCCCGCTCGTCGTGGTGGCCGCCGTCCTCGCCGCCCTCTTCATGGACAACCTCGCCTCCGTGAAGAACGACACCGGCGCCGCCCTGGACGCCGCGAAGGACGCGCACACCTGGATCATGTCCTTCCTCTACATCGGGACCTTCGGGTCGTTCATCGGGTACGCCTTCGCCTTCGGCCAGGTGCTCCAGGTCGAGTTCGGGCGCACACCGCTCCAGGCCGCCTATCTCACCTTCGTCGGCCCGCTGCTCGGTTCGCTGATCCGGCCCGTCGGCGGATGGCTCGCCGACCGCTACGGCGGCGCCAGGATCACCCTCGGCAACTTCGTCGCCATGGCCGTCGCGACCGGGATCCTGGTGTTCGCCAGCAGTGAGAAGTCGCTGCCGCTGTTCGTCTCGGTGTTCGTGGTGCTCTTCGTGCTCAGCGGCCTCGGCAACGGGTCGACGTACAAGATGATCCCGGGCATCTTCCAGAAGAAGGCCCTGGACGCGGGGCTCGAAGGGGAGGAGGCCGCCCGGCACGGCCGACGGCTCTCCGGCGCCGCCATGGGACTCATCGGCGCGGTGGGCGCGCTCGGCGGTGTCGGCATCAACCTCGCCTTCCGCCAGTCGTTCCTCGACTCCGGTTCCGGCACCGGCGCCTTCGTCACCTTCCTCGTCTTCTACGCCGTCGCCTTCGTGGTCACCTGGGCCGTATACCTTCGCCGACCGGCCGCCGCGACCACGGCGAGCGCCACCGCCGAGGCGAAGGCCCAGCTCAGCTACGCCGAGGTGTGACGTAACACGCCCGACATCACCTCGATCCGAGCCTGTCACGGTCCGTTGACAGGCTCGGATCAGCCACGACGTACGACAGCACAGACCCGTACGACGACTCGACGAGCGCGAGACGAGAACCCATGTACGACGAACAGCAGCGACCCGAGCCCGGGCCTCTCTCCGGGTTCACCGTGGGGGTGACCGCCGCACGCCGCGCCGACGAACTCGGGGTGCTGCTCCAGCGGCGCGGGGCCACCGTCGTACACGCGCCGGCCCTGCGGATCGTGCCCCTCGCCGACGACGGTGAACTGCTCACCGCGACGAAGGAGCTGGTCGACAACGCACCGGACGTGGTGGTCGCCACCACCGCCATCGGATTCCGCGGCTGGGTCGAGGCCGCCGACGGCTGGGGGCTCGGCGAGGAACTGCTGACGCGGCTGCGGGGCGTGGAACTGCTCGCCCGCGGGCCCAAGGTCAAGGGCGCGGTCCGGGCTCAGGGGCTGACCGAGGAGTGGTCGCCGTCCTCCGAGTCGATGGCCGAGGTGCTCGACCGGCTGCTCGAAGAGGGCGTGGACGGCCGCCGTATCGCCGTACAGCTGCACGGGGAACCGCTGCCCGGATTCGTCGAGTCGCTGCGGGCCGCGGGCGCCGAGGTGGTCCTCGTGCCCGTGTACCGGTGGATGCCGCCCGAGGACATCGGGCCGGTCGACCGGCTGCTCGACGCGGCCCTCACCCGCGGCCTGGACGCGATCACCTTCACCAGCGCCCCCGCCGCCGCCTCGCTGCTGTCCAGGGCCGAGGAGCGGGGCCTGCGCGCGGAGTTCCTCGCCGCGCTGCACCACGACGTCCTGCCCGCCTGCGTCGGCCCGGTCACCGCGCTGCCGCTTCAGGCCCTCGGCGTCGACACCGTCCAGCCCGAACGCTTCCGGCTCGGCCCCCTCGTACAGCTGCTGTGCCGGGAACTTCCCGGCCGGGCACGGGCGTTGCCCATCGCCGGGCACCATGTGGAGATCCGGGGGCACGCGGTGCTGGTCGACGGGTCGCTGCGGCCCGTGCCGCCCGCCGGGATGTCACTGCTGCGAGCCCTCGCGCGCCGGCCCGGCTGGGTGGTGGCCCGGGCCGAACTGCTGCGCGCGCTCCCGGGCTCCGGCCGCGACGAGCACGCCGTGGAGACCGCGATGGCCCGGCTGCGTACGGCACTCGGCGCGCCCAAGCTGATCCAGACGGTCGTCAAGCGGGGCTACCGCCTGGCCCTCGACCCGGCCGCGGACACCAAGTACGCCGACGCCTGATGCCGCCGGTGCCGCCGCGGGACGCGTGGACGGCAGGACACGTACGCGGCGGGACACGTACGCGCCAGGACATGTACGCGGCGAGCGCGGCGGCTCACCCGGGCGTCCGCAGGGCGTTCGGCCGGACGCCAGGTACGCATCCGGCATGCATCCGGTACGGGACCGGTGACGAGTCTTCCGGCGGGGCGCCGGGGGATGCACTGTAGGGGGTACGACGGCAGGTGACCCCAAGGCGGTGACAGGCGCATGGCATCGGGCATGGCCACAGCCTCGTACGAGCTGCGGTTCGACTCCGGGCGGATCTGCCTGGACCTGACGGCGACCACCCATCCCGAGGAACGCCTCGACTCGGCCGACCGGTTGAGCGCCTGGGTCGTCGCGTCCGGGCTGGTGCCCGCGGGCACCGTACTGGCCGCCGTGGACACCTCATGGCTGCTCGGATTCCGGGAACTTCGCGGACATGTCGCCCAGTTGGTGCGCGGCGAGCTGGAGGGGCGGCCGGCGGACGGCGCGCTCGCCCGCGTCAACGCCCTTGCCCTCGCGGTCCCGCCCGCCCCCGTGGCCGTCCGCGCCGACGACGGCTCGCTGCGCCGGGGGCTGCGCACCCCGCCGTACTGCGGCGAGCTGCTCTCGGTGGTGGCCAGGGACGCCCTCGACCTGCTCACCGATTCGTGCGCGCGTGCGAGTCTGAGAGAGTGTGAGGGTGACAACTGCCCGATCGTCTATCTCGACACCTCGCGCGGCCGGCGCAGGCGCTGGTGCTCAAGTGAGGTGTGCGGCAATCGGGAACGAGTGGCCCGGCATCGGCGGCGGGCCGCCCTGGCACGCGCCTGAATCACATCTGTGCGTGATTCGCACGTGACTCGACGTGATAGATGCGCAGTCTTTTCGTCGTCTACACATCTTCACCAGAAAAAATACTGAACACTTTGAACACCCGCGTACCAGCACACGTACCCGGTGATGAGCGACCGACTGGGGGAACCCCCGGACACCGGAGGTAGGCGTGCGCAAGGATTCAGCCGTGGCTGATGAACACAGGCCAAGGGCCCGACATCGCATGTCTCAGCAGTCTTCGTCGACCGAACCCGACGAGGAGCTGATGCGTGCGCTGTACCGGGAACACGCGGGGCCCCTGCTGGCCTACGTGCTGCGCCTGGTGGCCGGAGACCGGCAGCGCGCCGAGGATGTCGTGCAGGAAACACTCATACGGGCCTGGAAGAACGCCGGCCAGCTCAATCGAGCGACCGGTTCGGTACGCCCCTGGCTGGTGACGGTTGCCCGGCGCATCGTCATCGACGGCCACCGCAGCCGGCAGGCCCGGCCGCAGGAGGTCGACCCGTCGCCGCTGGAGGTCATTCCCGCGGAGGACGAGATCGACAAGGCGTTGTGGCTGATGACACTGTCGGACGCGCTGGACGACCTGACCCCTGCTCACAGGGAAGTACTGGTCGAAACATACTTCAAAGGGCGTACCGTCAATGAGGCGGCCGAGACGCTCGGCATTCCCAGCGGCACTGTGCGCTCACGGGTTTTCTACGCCCTGCGGTCGATGAAGCTTGCGCTTGAGGAGCGGGGGGTGACGGCATGAACACGTACGGGGGTTACGGAACAGGTGGTCCGGGAGCCATGCAAGGTCCACGAGGACAGCAAGGATCCGGGGACAACATTCACGAGACTGTCGGCGCCTACGCGCTCGGCATTCTCGACGACATCGAGGCCACGGCCTTCGAGGAGCACCTCGCCTCCTGCGAGTGGTGCGCCCAGCAGCTCGACGAGCTCGCCGGCATGGAGCCGATGCTCGCGGCCCTCGCCGACCTGCCCGCCTCGCAGGGCAGCCCGGCCATCGCGGAGTCCCTCTCGGCCCGCCCGAGCCCACGGCTCGCGGAGCGGCTGGTGGACGAGGTCTCGGCGCGCCGTGCCCAGAAGCGCAGGCGCGGCATGTACCTGGTGGCGGCCGCGGCCGCGCTGATCATCGGCGGTCCGCTGACCGTCATGGCGGTCAACGGCGGCAGCGACACCGGCACGAACACGCCGCAGGCGATGCCCACCAGCCCGGCCAAGGCCGCCTTCCAGGTCATGACCGACAAGTCGTCGGCCACGGACCCGAAGACCAAGGTCAGCGCCGTCGTCGCGATCGAGCCGAAGGACTGGGGCACCCACGCGGTCCTCCAGCTCAAGAATGTCACGGGCCCGGAGAAGTGCTCCCTGATCGCCGTCGGCAAGAACGGCGAGCGCGAGACGGTGACGTCCTGGTCGGTCCCGGAGTGGGGTTACGGCACCCCCAACGCCAAGACCGATACGGCCAAGCAGCCGCTCTACGTCCACGGCGGCGCGGCCTTCACGCCGAACCAGATCGATCACTTCGAGGTCATGACCTTCGGAGGCAAGCGCCTCGTCGAGGTGAAGGCGTGAGCGGACTCCGGGCGCGCACGTAGCCCGGCGGGCCTTCCTTCGCGTACGGTTGACGGCTGCCCAGCACGTCAGAAGGGGGCGCCCGGTGGCCGCTCAGGCTCAGCAGGAAACCGCGCTCGGCTCGGTCCGTACATCCGTTCCGGACGAATCCGTCAAGGACGACTCCGTACGGGACCGTGAGATCGCGGTCGAACAGGAACATCTGGACCGGGTATACCGGCGCCTCGAGGAAAAGATCCACGAGGCCGAGTTCCTCATGCACGACGCCGCCCAGCGCGGACACGTCGGCACACCCGGGGCGCTCGCGGAGCGGGACGCGCAGGTGTTCCGCGCGGGAATCCACCTGAACCGTCTCAACAACGAGTTCGAGGACTTCCTCTTCGGCCGGATCGACCTGCTCCGCGGGAAGGACGGTGTGAAGGGTCCCGACGGCGCCTACACGGCGTTGGAACCCGCCGAGGGATCGGTCCGCGAGGACAACACCGCCGACATCGCGGAGACGCTCCACATCGGCCGTATCGGCGTCCTGGACGCCGAGTACGCGCCGCTGGTGATCGACTGGCGGGCACCCGCCGCCGCCCCGTTCTACCGCTCCACCCCGGTCGACCCCGGCCGCGTCGTGCGCCGCCGGGTCATCCGCTCCAAGGGCCGCCGGGTCCTCGGGGTCGAGGACGACCTCATGCGCCCGCAGGTGAAGGCCTCCCTCGACGGCCACGAGCTGCCCGTCATCGGCGACGGCGCGCTCATGGCCGCGCTCGGGCAGGCCCGCAGCCACACCATGCGCGACATCGTGGCGTCGATCCAGGCCGAGCAGGACATGGTGATCCGGGCGCCCGCCGCGTCCGTGACCTACGTCGAGGGCGGCCCCGGCACCGGCAAGACGGCCGTCGCCCTGCACCGGGCCGCCTACCTGCTCTACCAGGACCGCCGCCGGTACGCGGGCGGCATCCTGATCGTCTCCCCGACCCCGCTGCTCGTCGCCTACACGGAGGGCGTGCTGCCCTCGCTCGGCGAGGAGGGGCAGGTCGCGATCCGCGCGATCGGCTCCCTCGTCGACGGTGTGGCCGCCACGCTGTACGACTCCCCGGCGGTGGCCCGGGCCAAGGGCTCCCACCGGATGCTGCGGGTGCTGCGCAAGGCGGCGCGCGGGGCACTGGAGAGCCCTGCGGGGCCGTCCGGGGGCCCGGCAGGGCCAGCTCGCCCTCGGGGAGCCGGACACGGCGCCCGCGGGCCCTCCCACCCGGCTGCGGGTCGTCGCCTTCGGGCGCCGGCTGGAGCTGGAGTCCGCCGAGCTGGACCGCATCAAGCAGAACGCGCTCAGCGGGACGGCCCCGGTCAACCTGCTGCGTCCGCGTGCCCGCAGGCTGCTGCTCGACGCGCTGTGGGCGCGGTCCGGCTCCGGGACCCGGCACGCGGACCCCGAGCTGGCCGCCGAGCTGCGTTCGTCGTTCGACGAGGACGTCACCTCCGAGGACAGCTTCCTGGCGTTCCTGGACGCCTGGTGGCCGGAGCTGACCCCGCGCGGGGTGCTGACCGCCATGGCGGACGAGCGGCGCCTCGGACGCTGGGCGCGCCGGATCCTCAACCCCGGCGAGGTCCGCCGGGTGGCGCGCTCGCTCAAGCGGGACGGCCTCTCCGTGCACGACGTGGCGATGCTCGACGAGCTCGAGGCGATCGTCGGGGCGCCCGCCCGGCCGAAGAAGCGGCGCGACCTGGACCCGCTTGACCACCTCACGGGTCTCGAGGAGCTCATGCCCCACCGCGAGGAGACGCAGCGCGAACGCGCCGAGCGGCTGGCGCAGGAGCGGACCGAGTACGCGCACGTCATCGTCGACGAGGCGCAGGACCTCACGCCCATGCAGTGGCGCATGGTCGGCCGGCGCGGCCGGCACGCCACCTGGACGGTCGTGGGCGACCCGGCCCAGTCCTCCTGGTCCGACCCCGACGAGGCGGCGGAGGCCCGGGACGAGGCGCTCGGCACCCGCCCCCGGCGCCGCTTCACCCTCACCGTGAACTACCGCAACCCGGCGGAGATCGCCGAGCTGGCCGCCAAGGTCCTGGCCCTCGCCATGCCGGGATCTCAGTCGCCGTCCGCCGTGCGGTCCACGGGCGTCGAACCCCGCTTCGCGGTCGTACGGGACTCCCTCGCGCAGACCGTGCGCGCCGAGGCCGCCCATCTCCTGGACCGGGTCGACGGCACCGTGGGCGTCGTCGTCGCCATGAACCGGCGCGAGGAGGCCGCCCGCTGGCTCGCCGGGCTCGGGGACCGCGTGGTGGCCCTCGGAAGCCTGGAGGCCAAGGGCCTGGAGTACGACGCGACGGTGGTCGTGTCGCCCGCGGAGATCGCCGACGAGTCGCCCGCCGGACTGCGTGTCCTGTACGTCGCCCTGACCCGGGCCACGCAGCAGCTCACCGTCGTCTCCAGCGACCGGGACCAGCCCGACCCGGACGGAGTCCCCGACCTTCTGCGGGACTGAGGTCGTCCTTCCGCGGGACTGAAGCCGTCCGGGTACCCCACCCGGCCCAAGGGCGGCGGCCCCCGTCCGCCCGTGTCCCGTCCCGTGTCCCGCCCCATCTCCCGTCCCGGCCGAAAAGAACTCCCGGGACGGGAATTGCTCTACGGGAATCCTTTGTTACCTTTGACGTGACACCGGCCCGATCCAAGCCCCCGGGCCCAACCTTCGTCGCTACGAGCGACCACTTGCCGCGAGGCGAGCATGGCGGGTCGGTGTCATTGAACGTCGTCCTTCACCGAAGGACCCGAAGAGGCCCACGTCATCCGTGACGTGGGCCTCTTCCGTCGTGACGTGGGCCTCTTCCGTCGTGACGTGGGCCTCCATCGTCGTGATGCGGCGTCTTCCGTGGCGACGTGGGCGTCTTCCGCCGCCCGGACCGATCTCGTAGAGTGGAATCCGTTTTCCGAAACCGCGAACCCTGGCGAACAAAACGTTCGCAATCCGGGGCGACTACCTCGTACTCAGGGGTAGGTGCGACGATCGGACGGCAAACAGCAGTGACTCGGTGAAAAAGCAGAGGAAGTCGGCCATGGCAACGGCGCCCAGCGTCTCCTACTCGATGACGGTCCGGCTGGAGGTGCCCGCGAGCGGAACCGCGGTCTCCCAGCTCACCACGGCCGTCGAGTCCAGCGGAGGCTCGGTGACCGGCCTCGACGTGACCGCGTCCGGCCACGAGAAGCTCCGGATCGACGTCACCATCGCGGCGAGCTCCACCTCGCACGCCGACGAGATCGTCGAGGAGCTGCGCCGGATCGAGGGCGTGACCCTCGGCAAGGTCTCGGACCGTACGTTCCTCATGCACCTCGGCGGCAAGATCGAGATGCAGTCCAAGCACCCGATCCGCAACCGTGACGACCTCTCCATGATCTACACCCCGGGCGTGGCCCGCGTGTGCATGGCGATCGCCGAGAACCCCGAGGACGCGCGCCGCCTCACCATCAAGCGCAATTCCGTTGCGGTCGTGACGGACGGCTCCGCGGTGCTGGGCCTCGGCAACATCGGCCCGATGGCGGCGCTGCCCGTCATGGAGGGCAAGGCGGCCCTCTTCAAGCGCTTCGCCGGCATCGACGCCTGGCCGCTGTGCCTTGACACCCAGGACACCGACGCGATCGTCGAGATCGTCAAGGCGATCGCCCCCGGCTTCGCGGGCATCAACCTGGAGGACATCTCCGCGCCGCGCTGCTTCGAGATCGAGGCCCGGCTGCGCGAGGCCCTCGACATCCCCGTCTTCCACGACGACCAGCACGGCACGGCCATCGTCGTCCTCGCCGCCCTGACCAACGCGCTTCGCGTCGCGGGCAAGGCCATCGGCGACATCAGGGTCGTCATGTCCGGCGCCGGGGCGGCCGGTACGGCCATCCTCAAGCTGCTGATCGCCGCGGGTGTGAAGAACGCCGTCGTCGCCGACATCCACGGTGTCGTGCACGCGGGCCGCGCCGACCTCGTCGACGCCGCCGCCGACTCGCCGCTGCGCTGGATCGCCGACAACACCAACCTCGAAGGCCTCACCGGCACGTTGAAGGAGGCGGTGCGCGACGCCGACGTGTTCATCGGTGTCTCCGCCCCGAACGTGATCGACGGCGACGACGTGGCCTCGATGGCCGAGAACTCCATCGTGTTCGCGCTCGCGAACCCCGACCCCGAGGTCGACCCGGCAATCGCCCGCCAGACCGCGGCAGTTGTGGCCACCGGCCGCTCCGACTTCCCCAACCAGATCAACAACGTCCTGGTGTTCCCGGGCGTTTTCCGTGGCCTCCTGGACGCCCAGTCGCGTACCGTCAACACGGACATGATGCTGGCCGCCGCGGCCGCGCTCGCGAGCGTGGTGACCGAGGACGAGCTCAACGCGAACTACATCATCCCCAGCGTCTTCAACGACAAGGTCGCGGGCGCGGTCGCCGGAGCGGTGCGTGACGCGGCGAAGGCGGCGGGGGCGGCGGACGCTGCCAACACGAGCGCGTAGCGCGGGCCGCGCGCCCGCGCCGAACCGGCCGCCCTTCCGTCTGTGACGGGCGCCACGACCGTCCGGAACCCGGCGCGTCGCGGAACGCGGGGCCTGTGGCCGCCTCTAGGGTGGCGGCCAGGCTCAGGCCTCGCAGGGGCCTCTTCGTGTGACCCCCAAGGGTGTTCGTGTGACTCCCAGGGGTGCCGGATTGGCTTTCCCGCCGCAGGTGGGGGCAGGATGCGTCTTCGGGCGCGACGGTCTGGCCACGGACCCGGGTCCGGGAGCCGACCGAGGACCCTGGCAGCATCGGCTTCACTGTGCCCGATATGCGGCTCCGCCGCGTGGCACGCCTCAACAGCAAGAAGAACACGGGAGTAAAGACATGAACCGCAGTGAGCTGGTGGCCGCGCTGGCCGACCGCGCCGAGGTGACTCGCAAGGACGCCGACGCCGTTCTGGCCGCTTTCGCCGAGACCGTCGGCGAGATCGTCGCCAAGGGCGACGAGAAGGTGACCATCCCCGGCTTCCTGACCTTCGAGCGCACCCACCGTGCCGCTCGCACCGCGCGCAACCCGCAGACCGGCGACCCGATCCAGATCCCGGCCGGCTTCAGCGTGAAGGTCTCCGCGGGCAGCAAGCTCAAGGAAGCCGCCAAGGGCAACTAGCCCGGCGCCGGTACGTTCCCACGGACGCGGGACGCGGGAACGTACAAGGCACAGCAACGCCAATGGGGCGGCCCCTTTCAGGGGGGCCGCCCCATCGTCGTACGTACGTCCGGCGCGGTGTCTAGCCCAGCGCCTTGCCCGGCAGTTCGACCTTCGCGCCCAGCTCGACGAGCTTCTCCATGAAGTTCTCGTAGCCGCGGTTGATGAGTTCGATGCCGTGGACGCGGGACGTGCCCTGCGCCGCCAGCGCCGCGATCAGGTACGAGAAGCCGCCGCGCAGGTCGGGGATGACCAGGTCGGCGCCCTGGAGCTTCGTCGGGCCCGAAACGACCGCGGAGTGCAGGAAGTTGCGCTGGCCGAAGCGGCAGTTGGAGCCGCCGAGGCACTCGCGGTAGAGCTGGATGTGCGCGCCCATCTGGTTCAGCGCGGACGTGAAGCCGAGCCGGGACTCGTACACCGTCTCGTGGATGATCGACAGGCCGGTTGCCTGCGTCAGGGCCACGACCAGCGGCTGCTGCCAGTCCGTCTGGAAGCCGGGGTGGACGTCCGTCTCCAGCGCGATGGACTTGAGCTGCGAGCCCGGGTGCCAGAAGCGGATGCCCTCGTCGTCGATCTCGAAGGCACCGCCCACCTTGCGGTAGGTGTTCAGGAACGTCATCATCGAGCGCTGCTGGGCGCCGCGGACGTAGATGTTCCCCTCGGTCGCCAGCGCCGCGGAAGCCCAGGAGGCGGCCTCCAGGCGGTCCGGGAGGGCCGCGTGGGTGTAACCGCCGAGCGAGTCCACACCGGTGATGCGGATCGTCCGGTCGGTGTCCATCGCGATGATGGCGCCCATCTTCTGAAGGACGCAGATCAGGTCCTCGATCTCCGGCTCCACGGCCGCGTTCGAGAGCTCCGTGACACCTTCCGCGAGGACGGCGGTCAGCAGGACCTGCTCGGTCGCGCCCACGGACGGGTACGGCAGCTGGATCTTGGTGCCGCGCAGCCGCTGCGGGGCCTCCAGGTACTGGCCGTCCTCCCGCTTCTCGATCTTCGCGCCGAACTGGCGCAGCACCTCGAAGTGGAAGTCGATCGGCCGGCCGCCGATGTCGCAGCCGCCGAGGCCCGGGATGAAGGCGTGGCCGAGGCGGTGCAGCAGTGGGCCGCAGAAGAGGATCGGGATGCGCGACGAGCCCGCGTGGGCGTCGATGTCGGCGACGTTCGCGCTCTCGACGTGCGAGGGATCGAGGATCAGCTCACCGGGCTCCTCACCCGGACGGACGGTCACACCGTGCAATTGCAGCAGCCCGCGTACGACACGGACGTCGCGGATGTCGGGGACATTGCGCAGCCGGCTCGGCCCGCTGCCCAGCAGGGCGGCGACCATGGCCTTCGGTACGAGGTTCTTCGCACCGCGGACACGGATCTCGCCCTCAAGCGGGGTTCCGCCATGGACAAGCAGGACATCGTCGTTGACGGTCATGTATCTCGCGTTCCGATGAGTTGGGCAGGCGTGGGTCGTCGGCAGGCCGGTCGTACGGGAGCCGAACAGCAAGGGTAATGGCCACCCACCCCGGCGCAGTAAGCCCGAGCAGGACTCAGCTGGGTCATGGCTTGGCCACAACACGAGCGGTTCCGGTCCGGGCACGCGGGGTCACCCTCCCGGGTGTGCGCGGTCAACGCTTCGTTGCGCCGTGAGCTGCATTCACTCCCGAACGCGCATTGGCTCCCCACATGAAGGGAATGTGCGGGATCATGTCTGGCATGACCGAGGTGTCCTCGCTCACAGGGCGGCTGCTCGT
This sequence comes from Streptomyces sp. NPDC005281, assembly GCF_040607495.1. Taxonomy (NCBI): domain Bacteria; kingdom Bacillati; phylum Actinomycetota; class Actinomycetes; order Kitasatosporales; family Streptomycetaceae; genus Streptomyces; species Streptomyces sp. NPDC005281. The sequence continues at coordinate 107,182 of NZ_JBEXGX010000015.1, forward strand.
GGCCACGCCCGCCCTGGCGGACCCGAACTTCGACCGTGCGGTGGTGCTGCTCCTCGACCACGACGAGGAGGGCTCCCTAGGTGTCGTCCTCAACCGTCCGACCCCGGTGGGTGTCGGCGACATCCTGGAGAACTGGGCCGGTCTGGCCGGGGAGCCCGGTGTCGTCTTCCAGGGTGGCCCCGTCTCGCTGGACTCCGCGCTCGGGGTGGCGGTCATCCCGGGCGGCATGGCGGGGGAGCGCGCGCCGCTCGGCTGGCGGCGGGTGCACGGCGCGATCGGTCTGGTCGACCTGGAGGCCCCGCCCGAGCTTCTGGCGTCGGCCCTCGGCTCCCTGCGCATCTTCGCCGGATACGCGGGCTGGGGACCGGGTCAGCTGGAGAACGAACTGGTCGACGGCGCCTGGTACGTCGTCGAGTCCGAACCGGGGGACGTCTCCTCGCCGTCGCCGGAACGCCTGTGGCGCGAGGTCCTGCGCCGTCAGCGCAGTGAACTGGCGATGGTGGCCACGTACCCGGACGACCCGTCCCTCAACTGACCGGCGCACCGGCCCCGGTCCCTCCGCCGGGAGCGCGTGACCCTTCCCTCAACTGATGGGTCCTGGCCCCAGTACCCTTGGCTTCATGAGCACTCTTGAGCCTGAGACCCAGCCCCAGCGAGGCACGGGGACGGGGACCCTCGTAGAGCCGACGCCGCAGGTGTCGCACGGCGACGGGGACCACGAGCGCTTCGCCCATTACGTCCAGAAGGACAAGATCATGGCGAGCGCGCTGGACGGCACGCCCGTGGTGGCGCTGTGCGGCAAGGTGTGGGTGCCGGGCCGTGACCCGAAGAAGTATCCCGTGTGTCCCATGTGCAAGGAGATCTTCGAGTCCATGGGCGCCGGTGGCGACCAGGGCAAGGGCGGCGACAAGAAGTAGCGCCGGGACTCGGTCCCCGACGCGGTACGCCGCACGGAACGACCACGGCCGCGACGCCCCCGGCGAGGGGCGCCGCGGCCGTGTCGCGTGCGGGGCCGGGACCGGGGGCCCGTTTTTCACAGCGGTCCCGTGATCACAGAGTGGTGTAGACCTCTTGTGGCCGGGCTCGCGTACTCCATAGCCTCGGCAGTGTTGTGCGATGCGGAACCGCCATTGCGCACACCGCAACACGCCCTGCCTGGAGGACGCCCGATGAAGCCCGGTGCCCCCGATCGGCCCCACGCCTCATTCCCGCGCTTCCCGGGGCGGCGGGAATTCGGCCGCCGGTTCCTTGGACCCCTTCTCGTGGTGGACCGCTTCGCGGTCGTCGCCGCGCCCATCGGATTTCTCCGCGCGGCGGCGCCCGGACCATTCCGCTTCCGATTCCGGGCGGCCCCGCCGATCGAGTGCCCGGCCTACGGGGCGACGCACGCGGGGGCTCGGGCGAACCTCTCTCCGCCTTCCCGGGGGACTTCGGCCGGCCGAACGCGCCCGCTTCCCCGCCCCCGCTGCACACGGCCTTCTCACGGCCCTTCACGGCCGCGCCGCCAAGCGGTTTCACCGACGCCGCCGCGAACGAGCGGAAGGCGGCCGTGAACGAGCGGAAGGCGGCCGCGAACCCGGCGGAGCGAACCGAACCCGATTTCTCCGGCGGATCCCTTTGCCGTCCGCCTTCCTCCGGACCGAAGCCGCCGGGAAGTGCTCGACGGGCGCGAGCCCAGGAGCCCGACCGGACGGTACGGCGGCCGTCTCCCGGGCCGTCTCCCAGGTGACGACGATTCACGTGCCGGTCTTCTATGTACGCGAACCCCAGCGACTCGTCTCCGGCCCCGGTGGCGGTAAAGGACTGAAGGACGGATGGACATGATGGATACGGGCCTGATTCCCGCCCCCCTCGCCGTCGAAGGCGCCGCGCACGGGCGGTTCACGCTGGACGCGGACACCGTCCTGTGGGCCGCGCCCGGGACGGAGACCACCGGCCGGTGGCTCACCTCGGTGCTCGGCGCCGCACTCCGGCTACCGCTGCGACCTGGGCCGCAGGACGCCCTGCGCGCCGTACGCCTGCTCCTCGACGACACCCTGGGACCGGAGGTGTACCGGCTCGGCGTCGGCGGCGACGGCGTCGAGATCCGCGGCGGCGACGCGGCCGGGGTCTTCTGGGGCGCCCAGACACTGCGTCAACTCCTCGGCCCCGACGCTTTCCGCCGTGCCCCGATCCATCGGCGGACGGCGTACGAAATCGAGCACGGCACCATCGAGGACGCGCCCCGATTCCGCTGGCGCGGCCTGATGCTCGATGTCTCCCGGCACTTCATGCCGAAGGAAGGCGTCCTGCGCTACCTCGATCTGCTCGCCGCGCACAAGCTCAACGTCTTCCACTTCCATCTCACCGACGATCAGGGATGGCGTGTTCAGATCAACCGCTACCCGAGGCTGACGGAGATCGGTTCCTGGCGGGCGCGCACCAAATTCGGCCACCGGGCCTCGCCGCTGTGGGACGAGAAGCCGCACGGGGGCTTCTACACCCAGGACGACATCCGGGAGATCGTCGCGTACGCGGCCGAGCGGCATATCGCCGTCGTCCCCGAAATCGACATCCCCGGCCACTCGCAGGCGGCCATCGCCGCGTATCCGGAACTGGGCAACACCGACGTCATCGACACGACCTCCCTGACCGTCTGGGACAACTGGGGCGTCTCCAAAAACGTACTCGCCCCCACTGACAACACCCTGCGCTTCTACGAAGGGGTCTTCGAGGAACTCCTCGACCTGTTCCCGGCGGACCCCGCCCGCTTCCCGGAGTTCTCCGGTTTCTTCCACATCGGCGGCGACGAGTGCGCCAAGGACCAGTGGAAGGAGTCGGCCACGGCCCAGGCGCGCATCAGGGAACTCGGGCTCGCCGACGAGGACGGGCTCCAGGCCTGGTTCATCCGGCACTTCGACAACTGGCTGTCCGCGCGCGGGCGTCGGCTGATCGGCTGGGACGAGATCCTGGAGGGCGGCCTCGCGCCGGGCGCCGCGGTGTCGTCGTGGCGCGGCTACCAGGGCGGCGTCACGGCCGCGCGCGCGGGCCACGACGTCGTCATGTGCCCGGAGCAGCACGTGTACCTGGACTACCGTCAGGCCGCGGGCGAGGACGAGCCGGTGCCGATCGCGTACGTGCGCACCCTGGAGGACGTCTACCGCTTCGAGCCGGTTCCGCCGCAGCTCACCGAGGCGGAGGCGCGGCACGTGCTCGGCACGCAGGCCAACGTGTGGACCGAGGTGATGGAGGACCACACGCGCGTGGACTACCAGGCGTTCCCGAGGCTCGCCGCCTTCGCCGAGGTCGCCTGGAGCCGGCTGCCGGCCCCCGCGGAACGGGACTTCGCCGGCTTCGAGCGGCGGATGGGCGCGCACTACGGCCGGCTCGACGCCCTCGGCGTGGCCTACCGGGCGCCCTCGGGGCCGAGGCCCTGGCAGCGGCGGCCCGGGGTGCTCGGACGCCCGATCGAGGGGGCGCCCCCGAACGTGTGAGACCGCTCACGGTCGCCCGGCTCCGGTAACGACGCCCCCGAGCCGTTGCACCACAAGGAAAAAGGCCCCCAAGGGTCACCGAAGAGTGACAATGGGCTTCCATCGGTGATGCCGTGCGAAAACCTGCCATCTCCCTGGTGAGGCGGGCGAATGCCTCCTAGCGGACCCCCGCGTCGAGGGACCGGGAAGATGTGCCAGAGTTGCCACGTCCGCCCTGTCAGCACGTACCGTACGGCAGCACAGGTGGGACCAGGTGGGGCAGCGGGAAGGGGCAACCGGTTTGACCACGCACGCACCGCAGACGGCGCAGGCCGTGACGCTGCCCGTCTCGCTGGACGAGGCGGTGGCGGCACTGTCAGCCATGCCCACGGCCGTTCCGGTCGCAGGCGGCACGGACCTGATGGCCGCGGTCAACTCCGGACAGCTGAGGCCGGCCGCGCTCGTCGGCCTCGGCCGGATCAGCGAGATCCGCGGCTGGCAGTACCAGGACGGCCACGCCCTGCTCGGCGCCGGCCTCACGCACGCCCGCATGGGCCGCCCCGACTTCGCCGCCCTCATCCCGGCGCTCGCCGCCGCCGCCCGGGCGTCGGGACCGCCGCAGATCCGCAACGCCGGCACCCTCGGCGGCAACGTGGCCTCGGCCGCCCCCACGGGCGACGCGCTGCCCGTGCTGGCCGCCCTGGAAGCCACGCTGATCATCGCGGGACAGGGCGGAGCCCGCCGCGAGATCCCCGTGTCGCACCTGCTCGCCGGCGTGGACATGCTCCGCGGCGGAGAGCTCATCGGCTACGTGCGCGTGCCGCTGCTGCACGCCCCGCAGGTCTTCCTGAAGGCCACCGGCCGCACCGGACCCGGGCGCGCCATCGCCTCCGTCGCCGTCGTCCTCGACCCGGCCAGGCGGGGCGTGCGCTGCGCCGTGGGCGCCATAGCGCCGATGCCGCTGCGGCCCCTGGACGCCGAGGCCTGGGTGGCCCAGCTGATCGACTGGGACAACAACCGCGCGATCGTCCCGGAGGCGCTGGCCGCGTTCGGCGAGTACGTCGCCGCGGCCTGCATCCCGGACCCCGTCCCCGCCGAGGACGGAACCCTCACACCGCTTCCGCCCGCCGTACTGCACCTGCGGCGCACCGTCGCCGCGCTGGCCCGACGAGCACTTGGAAGGGCACTGTCGTGACCGACGACCAGCACCAAGAGGGTGCTTCGCGCGGCCGGAGCCGCTGGGACCCGCTGCCCCAGGGCGACTACGACGACGGAGCCACCGCCTTCGTCAAACTCCCCGAGGGAGGCATCGAGGCCCTCCTCGCCGCCCGGGAGCCGCTCGCGGCGCCCGGACACGGCTATGTGCCCCCGCAGATCACCGTGACACCCGCCCCGCCCGCCGGGGCGGACCAGGGTCACGGCGGAACCTGGGCCGGTCAGGGCGGCAACGGGCAGTGGCCGGATCCCGACACCGCACAACAGCCCGGAGCGGGCGCCCGCGACGACCGGTTCACGTACACGCCCGGGTCCACCGGGCAGTGGCAGTTCGACGACGGCGCCGGACAGGGCCAGGGCCCCGGACACGATGTGACCGGGCAGTGGTCGATCCCGGTGGCCGGAGGCGATCTTCCGGACGAATCGGGCGAGTTCACCACCTCCGCGCTCGTCGAGCAGTGGGGTGGCACACCGCCCGCCACGCTTCCCGGCGGCGCGGCCGCGCCCTGGGCCGGCGAGATCGGGCAGTCCTGGACCGCCGACGTGCACGAAACGGCCACTGAGGCCCCCGCCGGGCCGGCGGGGCCAGGCGGGGCCCAAACGCCCGCGCAGGCCGCCCAGTACCCCGTACAGCCCGCCCGCGAGCCCTCCGAGACCGCCGCCGGCCCCGAGCCGGAGACGACGGGGGCGCACGAGGCGCCCGAGCCGGATCCGGCTCACGAGGCCGCCGCGACCGGCGACGAGACGCCGGACGCGGACCTCCTGACCCCGGCCCCGCACGACGAACACCCCCTCGCCTCCTACACCCTGCGCGTCAACGGCGCCGACCGGCCCGTCACCGACGCCTGGATCGGCGAGTCGCTGCTCTACGTGCTGCGCGAGCGGCTCGGCCTCGCGGGCGCCAAGGACGGCTGCTCGCAGGGCGAGTGCGGCGCCTGCAACATCCAGGTGGACGGCCGGCTCGTGGCGTCCTGCCTGGTACCCGGCGTCACCGCCGCCGGCAGCGACGTACGCACCGTCGAGGGCCTGGCCGCCGACGGACAGCCCTCCGACGTACAGCGGGCCCTCGCCAAGTGCGGCGCGGTGCAGTGCGGTTTCTGCGTCCCCGGCATGGCGATGACCCTCCACGACCTGCTGGAGGGCAACCCCGCGCCGAGCGAGCTGGAGACCCGCCAGGCCCTGTGCGGCAACCTGTGCCGCTGCTCCGGCTACCGCGGCGTCCTGGACGCCGTGCGCGAGGTCGTCGCCGAACGCGAGGCGCACTCCGCCGCCGCGGCCGAGGCCGCCCCCGGGGCGGACGAGGCCCGCATCCCGCACCAGGCCGGCCCCGGCGCCGGCGGCATCCACCCGTCCGCGTACGAGGACGGCGCCGCCTACGGTTCACCGGCACAGCACGAACAGCCGTACGGCCAGGACGGAGGCCAGGCGTGACCAACCAAGCCGCGACCGCGACACCGGCGGCGCCCGAGGCGGGCCCCGAGCCCCTGCCGCACGGGCTGGGCGTCTCGCTGCCCGCCGCCGAGGACCGCGCCAAGACCGAGGGCACGTTCCCCTACGCCGCCGACCTGTGGGCCGAGGGCCTGCTGTGGGCCGCGGTCCTGCGCTCGCCCCACCCGCACGCCCGCATCCTTTCCATCGACACCAGCCACGCGCGCGAGATGCCCGGCGTACGCGCCGTCATCACGCACGAGGACGTGCCCGGCACCCCGCTGCACGGCCGCGGCAGAGCCGACCGCCCGGTGTTCGCCTCCGACGTCGTACGCCACCACGGCGAGCCCATCGCGGCCGTCGCAGCCGACCACCCGGACACCGCGCGGATGGCCGCCGCCGCCGTCATCGTCGAGTACGAGGTGCTCGAACCGGTCACCGACCCGGAGTACGCCTTCGAGGCCGAACCGCTGCACCCCGACGGCAACCTGATCCGGCACATCCCGCTGCGCCACGGCGACCCGGACGCTGTCGGCGAGGTCGTCGTCGAGGGCCTGTACCGCATCGGCCGCCAGGACCCCGCCCCCATCGGCGCCGAGGCCGGACTCGCCGTGCCCCGCCCCGACGGCGGAGTCGAGCTCTACATCGCCTCCACCGACCCGCACAGCGACCGCGACGCGGCCGCCGCCTGCTACGGCCTCGAACCCGCGCGCGTGAAGGTCGTCGTCACCGGCGTCCCCGGAGCCACCGCCGACCGCGAGGACCAGGGCTTCCAGCTCGCCCTCGGCCTGCTCGCCCTGAAGACCGGCTGCCCGGTGAAGCTCACCGCCACGCGCGAGGAGTCCTTCCTCGGCCACGCCCACCGGCACCCGACCCTGCTGCGCTACCGGCACCACGCCGACGCCGACGGCACGCTGGTCAAGGTCGAGGCACAGATCCTGCTCGACGCGGGCGCCTACGCCGACACCTCCGGCGAGTCCCTCGCCGCCGCGGTCTCCTTCGCCTGCGGCCCGTACGTCGTCCCGAACGCCTTCATCGAGGGCTGGGCCGTGCGCACCAACAATCCGCCCTCGGGCCATGTGCGCGGCGAGGGCGCCCTCCAGGTGTGCGCCGCCTACGAGGCCCAGATGGACAAGCTGGCGAAGAAACTGGGCGTCGACCCCGCCGAACTGCGCCTGCGCAACGTCCTGGCCACCGGCGACGTCCTGCCGACCGGCCAGACGGTGACCTGCCCGGCGCCCGTCGCCGAGCTGCTCCAGGCCGTACGCGACTATCCGCTGCCCGCCCTGCCCAAGGACACGCCCGAGGACGAGTGGCTCCTGCCGGGCGGCCCCGAGGGCGCGGGCGAACCCGGTGCCGTGCGCCGCGGTGTCGGCTACGGCCTCGGCATGGTGCACATGCTCGGCGCCGAGGGCGCCGACGAGGTCTCGACGGCCACCGTGAAGGTCCACGACGGCATCGCCACCGTGCTCTGCGCGGCCGTGGAGACCGGCCAGGGCTTCACCACGCTGGCCCGGCAGATCGTCCAGGAGACCCTCGGCATCGACGAGGTGCACGTGGCCCCGGTCGACACCGACCAGCCGCCGGCCGGTCCGAGCTGCCGGGGACGGCACACCTGGGTGTCAGGCGGAGCGGTGGAGCGCGCGGCCAAGATGGTCCGCACACAGTTGCTCCAGCCCCTGGCGCACAAGTTCGGCATGTCCACCGAGCTGCTCCAGATCACCGACGGCAAGATCACGTCGTACGACGGAGTGCTCTCGACCACGGTCACGGAGGCGATGGACGGCAAGGAGCTGTGGGCGACCGCGCAGTGCCGCCCGCACCCGACCGAACCGCTGGACGAGGCCGGCCAGGGCGACGCCTTCGTGGGCCTCGCGTTCTGCGCCATCCGCGCGGTGGTGGACGTCGACATCGAACTGGGCTCGGTACGCGTCGTGGAACTGGCGCTCGCCCAGGACGTCGGCCGGATCCTCAACCCGGCCCAGCTGAGAGCCCGGATCGAGGCGGGCGTCACCCAGGGGGTGGGCGCCGCGCTGAGCGAGAACCTGCGGACCAACCGCGGCGTCGTCCGCCACCCGGACCTCACCGGCTACGCCCTGCCGACCGCCCTGGACGCGCCCGACATCCACATCGTCAAGCTGGTCGAGGAGCGCGACGTCGTCGCCCCCTTCGGCGCCAAGGCGGCCAGCGCGGTGCCGGTGGTGACCTCGCCGGCGGCCATCGCCTCCGCCGTACGGGCGGCCACCGGACGGCCGGTCAACCGGCTGCCGATCCGCCCGCAGGCGGCCGTGGTGACGGCCCCGTGAGCGCGCCGGAGCCGGCGGCCGGCGAACCCTCGCAGCACGGCTTCGACCCCTCGCTCCCCGGCGCCGAGGACGGGCAGCCGCGCTACGAACCCCCGCCCAGCGTGGGCAAGCTGCTGATCTGGGTGCTGCTGTTCGTGCTGGCGGCCGTGGTCGTCGTCCTGGGCGGCGTCTACTTCACCTGACGACCGCCGCCGGACCCGCACCGCGCGGCCCGGCACGCGGCTCGCCCCGACCGGCCACAGGGTCCGCCGCCTGACAGGTCACCGGTCACCGGGTCCGCCGCCAGACCGGTCACAGGGTCCGTCGCCCGACCCGGCCGCCGACCCGTCGTACGCCACCGCGGACGGCCGGATTCCGACGGTTTCCACGCCGTCCCGACGCCGTTCCCGCGCCGTGGGCGACCCGTCCCCCGAGGTTCTCCTTCCGCGCACAGACTGTTCCCGCGCCTCTTCGGCGTTGTCAGTGGGGCGGCGTATGGTTCTGGATCGACGGGGAACTGCCGTGGAACCACCGGCCGTTCCCTTTCGGGGGAAGCACGGAGCGTTCACATGCGCGGGGGAGCCATGAGTACGACTGACACCGAGATCGGCGGCGTGATCACACTGACCGTCGACGAGCTGGATCCGTTCGTCACGCACGCGGGCACCCGGGACCGGCTCACCGGCCCGGGGCTGCCCTGCGGCAGCGAGCTGCTCGGGTTCGGGGCCCTGCGGGAGCACGGCCTGCGCACGGTCGCCGACCTGGCGGGCGACGCCGACAAACTCGCCGAGGAACTGCGCGACCATCTCGTCATCGGGGCGCTGCGCAGCCTCGACCGGGACCTGGAGTCGATCCTGCTGGACGGGACGACGGGCGAGGTCTCCTCGGCGTACGTCCGGCCGGACCCCGTCCAGCTGGACCTCGCGCCCCTGGCGCCCTCCCTGGACGCCCTGCTGAGCTTCGCGGCGGCCACCGAGGAGCTGACCCTGTCCCGTGGCCGTCCCGGGCCGTTCGGCCCGAAGGCGGTCGCGCACGTGACGGACCGGCTGAGCGCCGTCTTCGCGGACGCCGCGGGCGAGGACGTGCCGCCGTACTGGCGGATGGCCGCTCTGATCCGCCCGCTCGCGCGGATCGCCGGGCCCGGTGAAGGACTCGTCCTCGGGCTCCCGAAGCGGCTGCTCGACGAGGAGTTCGGAGCGGGCGGGATCATGCGCTTCGAGGACGTCGACTTCCCGCCCGCCCTGACGCACGAGCCGACCCGCCGCTTCCTGCGGGAGTCGGGCCTGCCCGAGGACGGCTTCCTGTTCCAGCTGGACACCGAGGTGCCGCTGCCGGCCCTCACCGAGTACTACGCGGACGAGCGCCCCGAGGAGTTCTCCGCCGGCCTGCTCCCGGCCTCCGCCGACCGCCTGATACGCCTCGGCCATCTCCTGGAGGACACGAGCCTGGTGCTGGACGGCACCACGGGCGCCGTTCTCGCCTGGAGCGAGCCCGACCTCACCCTGCGCCCGCTCAACGCGGACATCTCCACGCTGGCGTTCACCCTCTGGCTCCTCCACCGCGAGAAGGCCGTCGACGCGGCCCATCACCTCAGCGACTCCTACGGACAGCTCGCCGCCACCCTGACCCAGACCCTCGCCACCGTCGACCCCACCGCCTGCGACCGGACCCCGTCCCTGCCGGGCGACGACGGCCGCCGCCACTGGCCGGAGATATTCGAGAACCGGGCGGGCGGAACGCTGTACGCGTAGGCCCACGCGCAAACGCCGTACCCGCGGGTCCACGGGCACCGGCTCTACCGGCGCCTCGTCTGCTCCGGCACGTGGGCCAAGGTCGCCACGACCACGGCCCGTGCCTTCACCGACCCCCTGGTACCGCGCCCGCTCCTACGACGAGGCGGGCGACTACTCGCCGTACAGCGAGATCCGCGCGCCGACGACGAACACCGGCTGACCATCATCGGAAAGGGCGGCACCCCGGGGGTGCCGCCCTTTCCGACTGCCGTGCCTGTTCAGGCAGTTGAGGCCGTGGCGGGATTCGAACCCACGTAACTCGAGTTGCAGTCGAGCCCCTGAACCACTCGGGCACACGGCCGTTCTCAGGTGCGGCACGGCTCACTCGTTCCGAACCTGATGGGACGACCGTAGGCGGGGTGCGGCAGCGGGCTCAAGGGTTCCGGGGCGGCCGCAACGCGACTGCCACACGCCGTTCACGAAGGCCGTTGACGAAGGCCGTCCGCGAAGTCGTCCGCGGAGGCTGTCACGAAACCGGCGGGCTGCCGGGGAAGTGGTACTGGGCCTGTTGTTTGGATCAGGTTGCAGGGCATCGACGGGACTGGTCTGTTCCGGTGAGCAGGGTCTGGTGCGTGCAGCTGCAAGGCGGAGGAGGGAGTCAACGCGGAGCGTTGGCGACCGACGACAACGCGGCAGATGTGCGTGCCAGACCCCGCGTCTGCGAACTGATCCAAACGACAGGTCCTAGGTCCAAAGGACTGCTTGATCACCGTCTATCGACAGGAGTCAAGGAAGACTGCGCACCTTACGCTGACCGGCATGACAGCAGTGGAAGTGGGCGAGGTCGTGACCGTTCCCCCCGAGGGCGGGGCCGCGGGGGACGGCGCGGGCGGGGTACTGAGCCGGGCCTACCGCGCGCTCACCATCGGGATCGTGTCCGTGGTGCTGGTCATCGCGTTCGAGGCGACGGCCGTCGGAACGGCGATGCCCGTCGCCGCGCGGGAGCTCGACGGGGTCGCCCTGTACGCGTTCGCGTTCTCCAGCTACTTCACGACGAGCCTGTTCGGGATGGTGCTCGCCGGGCAGTTGTCCGACCGCGACGGGCCGCTGACCTCGCTCGCCTCGGGCATCGGCGCGTTCGCCGCCGGGCTGCTGCTGTCCGGGACGGCCGGCGGCATGTGGACGTTCATCCTCGGGCGCGCCGTCCAGGGGCTCGGCGGAGGACTCGTCATCGTCGCGCTCTACGTCGTCGTCGGGAGGGCCTACCCACAGCGGCTGCGCCCCGCGATCATGGCGGCGTTCGCGGCGGCCTGGGTGGTGCCGTCCGTGGTCGGACCGCTCGCCGCGGGCGCGGTCACCGAGCATCTCGGCTGGCGCTGGGTGTTCATCGGGATTCCGGCGCTGGTCGGCGTTCCGCTCGCGCTCGCGCTGCCGCAGATACGCAGGCGGGCGTCCGGGCCCGCCAGGACCGCCGGCCGCCCGCCGCTGGACCGCCGGCGCATCCGGCTCGCCTTCGGGATCGCGCTGGGCGCGGGGCTGCTCCAGTACGCCGCCCAGGACCTTCGCCCGCTCTCCCTCGTACCCGCCGCGACCGGTGCCGCCCTGCTCGTTCCGGCCGTACGCGGGCTGCTGCCCCGCGGCACCTGCCGGGCGGCGCGCGGACTGCCGTCCGTGGTGCTGCTGCGCGGGGTCTCCGCCGGTGCCTTCATCGCCGCCGAGTCCTTCGTGCCGCTGATGCTGGTCACCCAGAGAGGGCTGTCCCCGACGCTCGCCGGGCTCTCCCTCGCGGCCGGCGGCGGGACCTGGGCCCTGGGCTCCTGGGTGCAGGCGCGGCCGCGCGTGGAGCCGTACCGGGAACGCCTGATGTACCTGGGCATGCTGCTGGTCGCGGCAGCCGTCGTCGCCGCGCCGAGTGTGCTGATCCCCGCCGTGCCGGTGTGGACCCTCGCCGTCGCCTGGGCGTTCGGCTGCTTCGGGATGGGCCTGGTGATCGCCTCGACCAGCGTGCTGCTGCTCCAGCTCTCGGCCCCCGAGGAGGCCGGCGCCAACTCGGCCGCCCTCCAGATCTCCGACGCCCTGTCCAACGTGCTGCTGCTCGCCGTCGGCGGCGCCGCCTTCGCGGCCCTGGGCGGCGGCGCGCTGGCCGACGCGGCCACGGCCACGGCATCCGCCGCCCACAACTCCCACCCGGCCGCGTTCGCCGCGGTGTTCCTGCCGATGGCAGGGGTGGCGCTGCTGGGGGCCTGGGTGACGACCCGGCTGCGGGAGCGATAGTGGTACTGCTTTGACCCCACTTCCGGTACCGTCGCGGTATGGCTATGAACCTTCGTCTGCGCGACGACCAGCAGGAGGCGCTCAAGCTGCGAGCCGAGGAAGAGGGGCGCAGTATGCACGCCGTAGTGCTTCAGGCGATCGACCGGTATCTGGAGCAGGAGGCGGACCGTGCCACGGTTCGCCGTCTCGGGGCCAAGTACGCGACGGGCCAGGCCGACCTGCTGCGGAGGCTGGGGGAGTAGATGAAGTACCTCACGGTTCAGGAGGCCCTGGACCTCGCGGAACTGGCGTGCGGGGAGCGGACGCCGGTTGCTGTGCGTGACCTGGGTCTGCTCAGCTCGGCACTGCACCGTCCGCAGTCGCAGATGTTCGGCATCGAGGCGTACACCGACCCCTTCGAGAAGGCCGCTGCGCTGTTCCAGTCGCTTGCCGCGAACCACCCCCTGGTGGACGGCAACAAGCGCATGGCGTGGATGTGCACCGTCGTCTTCCTCGACTTCAACGGCACCGAGATGCTCGACGTCGACCAGGACGAGGCCTATAAGCTCGTCATCGAGGTGGCGGCCGGACATCTGGCGGATGTGGCCCTCATCGCATCGCGCTTGAGGGCGCTGCACGAGGCCATGTGACCTCAGTCCCATCCATCGCCGCCCCGGCCCGGTACGCACATCGTCGTCAGCCGGGCGCCGGTAGGGTGGCCCGGTTGTCATACGTAGCCCAGCCGCCCGCGCGTCCCATCCGACGCGCCGCACGCGGCCCCGGACGCTCCCAATCGACACCCAGACCGGAGACCGTGACTACCACCGCCGCCAGCGCCTCCTCGCACACCCACCATCTCTCGCCCGCCTTCCCCGGACGAGCCCCCTGGGGCACCGCCAACAAGCTGCGTGCCTGGCAGCAGGGGGCGATGGAGAGGTACGTCCAGGAGCAGCCGCGCGACTTCCTCGCCGTAGCCACCCCTGGCGCCGGCAAGACGACGTTCGCACTGACCCTCGCGTCCTGGCTGCTGCACCACCATGTCGTGCAGCAGGTGACCGTCGTCGCGCCGACCGAGCACCTGAAGAAGCAGTGGGCCGAGGCGGCCGCGCGGATAGGGATCAAGCTCGATCCCGAGTACAGCGCCGGACCCCTCAGCAAGGAGTACCACGGCGTCGCCGTGACGTACGCCGGTGTCGGGGTGCGCCCCATGCTCCACCGCAACCGCTCCGAGCAGCGCAAGACCCTCGTCATCCTCGACGAGATCCACCACGCCGGTGACAGCAAGTCGTGGGGCGAGGCCTGCCTGGAGGCGTTCGAGCCCGCCACCCGCCGGCTCGCGCTCACGGGTACGCCGTTCCGTTCCGACACCAACCCCATCCCCTTCGTGACGTACGAAGAGGGCAACGACGGCATCCGGCGGTCCTCGGCCGACTACACGTACGGCTACGGCAACGCGCTGGCCGACCACGTCGTGCGGCCCGTCATCTTCCTCTCCTACAGCGGCAACATGCGCTGGCGCACCAAGGCGGGCGACGAGATCGCCGCCCGGCTCGGCGAGCCGATGACCAAGGACGCCATCAGCCAGGCCTGGCGCACCGCGCTCGACCCGCGCGGCGAATGGATGCCGAGCGTGCTGCGCGCCGCCGACCAGCGCCTCACCGAGGTGCGCAAGGGCATCCCGGACGCGGGGGCCCTCGTCATCGCCGCCGACCAGGACTCGGCCCGTGCCTACGCCAAGCTGATCCGCGAGATCACCGGCACCAAGGCGACCGTCGTCCTGTCCGACGACACCGGCGCCTCGAAGCGGATCGACGACTTCGCGGCGAGCAACGACCGCTGGATGGTCGCCGTCCGCATGGTGTCCGAGGGCGTCGACGTGCCCCGCCTGGCCGTCGGCGTGTACGCCACCACCATCTCGACCCCCCTCTTCTTCGCCCAGGCCGTCGGCCGTTTCGTACGGTCCCGCAGGCGCGGCGAGACGGCGTCCGTGTTCCTGCCGACCATCCCGGACCTCCTCACCTTCGCCAACGAGATGGAGGTCGAGCGCGACCACGCCCTCGACAAGCCGAAGAAGGAGGGCGAGGAGGACCCCTACGCCGAGTCCGAGAAGGAGATGGAGGAGGCGAACAAGGAGCAGGACGAGGACACCGGCGAGCAGGAGCAGTTCTCCTTCGAGGCGCTGGAGTCCGAGGCCGTCTTCGACCGGGTCCTGTACGACGGCGCCGAGTTCGGCATGCAGGCCCACCCCGGAAGCGCGGAGGAGCAGGACTACCTCGGCATCCCCGGGCTCCTCGAACCCGACCAGGTCCAGCTGCTGCTCCAGAAGCGCCAGGCCCGGCAGATCGCGCACAGCCGCAAGAAGCCGGACGAGGAGGCGGACCTCCTCGAACTGCCCGCCGAGCGGCGCCCCGTGGTCTCCCACAAGGAGATGCTGGAACTGCGCAAGCAGCTCAACACCATGGTCGGCGCGTACGTCCACCAGAGCGGCAAGCCGCACGGCGTGATCCACACCGAGCTGCGCCGCGTGTGCGGCGGCCCGCCGAGCGCGGAGGCCACGGCCGGGCAGCTCCGGCAGCGGATCACCAAGGTCCAGGAGTGGGCCACCCGGATGCGATGACGTCCGGGCGACGGCGTCCGCGGACGCGACGGCGTCCGCGGGGAACCGGGGCACATGCCCGGGGCGTCCCTTCCTCGGAGTGATCGCAGTGACATGGGGAACCGGTGACCTCCGCGGCCGGCGGTATCCGGAACCCCTGGCGCCGAGTGCGGAAAACCGTATCGAGGGGGCGTGTTGTGTCCGGACAGGCGTGCGCCGCGGCCCGTGCGCTGCGTGCACGGGCGGTGTACGCCGAGTGGTGCGCGCCCCGCGTTCTGGGACAAACGGAATCAGTTCGCACCAGGGGGTGCCCGGATTCTGGACGGAGGCTTCCGCTGAGCGGACCGGCTCGCTACTGTCCCGCTACGCACACGCCCCGTGGCAGCGCCGCCGCGGAGCGCAGCCGTGAAGCGACTGCGGCCCGGGAAGAGCCCGGGGCGCCTGCCGACCGGCGGCCTCTGAAGCGCGTCGCCGACGGGACTCGGTGGCGCACCCGCCGTGAAGGGGCCGTCGACCTCACCACTAAGGAGTGGGCGTCGTGACCGCGGAGACCTCTCAGACGCTCGACCGGGGACTGCGTGTCCTCAAGCTGCTCGCCGACACCGATCACGGGCTGACCGTCACCGAACTCTCGAACAAACTGGGCGTCAACCGGACCGTGGTGTACCGGTTGCTCGCCACCCTGGAGCAGCACGCTCTCGTACGCCGCGATCTGGGCGGCCGTGCCCGGGTCGGGCTCGGTGTGCTGCGCCTGGGCCGCCAAGTGCACCCGCTGGTACGGGAGGCCGCGCTGCCCGCACTGCGAGCGCTCGCCGAGGACATAGGGGCGACAGCCCATCTGACGCTGGTCGACGGGACGGAGGCGCTCGCCGTCGCGGTCGTCGAACCGACGTGGACGGACTATCACGTGGCCTACCGCGCCGGGTTCCGGCACGCCCTGGACCGGGGTGCCGCCGGCCGCGCGATCCTCGCCGCCCGGCAGGCGCCGGTGGGGGAGCCCGGATACACGCTCACCCACGGCGAACTGGAGGCGGGCGCCTGCGGGGCCGCGGCGGCGCTGATCGGGGTGACGGGGGTCGAGGGCAGCGTGGGCGTGGTGATGCTGGCCGACGCCGTACCGGAGCGGGTCGGCCCGCGCGTGGTCGACGCGGCCCGAGAGGTGGCGGACGCCCTGCGCTGACGGGACCGGATCTGGACCGTGGGACCTGTACGGAGGTTCCGCCGGGCGGTGACGTTAGATTGACCCCGTGCTCTCTCGCCTCACGCGCCCCAAAGCCGTCGCTGTCTGCGCCCTCCCCGTCGTGGCTCTGCTCGCCACGGCGGTGTTCGCGCCGCTGCCGTTCTCCCTGGCGCAGCCCGGCCTGACGGCCAACGTCCTCGGCGAGAACAAGGGCGACCCGGTGATCACCATCACCGGTGCGCCCACCCGGAACACCAGCGGCCAGCTCCGGATGACGACGATCGAGGCCACCGGCCCGGAGGCGAGTGTCTCCCTCGGTGATGTGCTCAGCGCCTGGTTCGCCACCGACAAGGCCGTGATGCCCCGTGACTCGGTCTACCCGGGCGGCGGCAGCGTCAAGGAGATCGAGCAGCACAACGCGAACGAGATGAAGCAGTCCCAGGACAGCGCCACCGAGGCGGCCCTGGGGTATCTGCACGAGAAGGGCGACGTGAAGGTCACGCTCAAGCTCGCCGACGTCGGCGGACCGAGCGCCGGACTGCTCTTCTCGCTCGGGATCATCGACAAGCTGGACGGCGACGGCAGCGGCGGCGACCTCACGGGCGGCCGGGTCGTCGCGGGTACGGGGACGATCGACGCCGACGGCAAGGTCGGTGCGGTCGGCGGTGTCAGCCTCAAGACACAGGCGGCCCACCGTGACGGCGCGACCGTGTTCCTGGTTCCGAAGGCGGAGTGCTCGGACGCCAAGGCGGAGCTGCCGAAGAATCTCCGGCTCGTCCCGGTGACGGACCTCGACGGAGCGGTGAACGCGCTGGTGTCCCTGGAGAAGGACAAGGGCTCGGTTCCGAGCTGCTAGTGCCGCGGCAGGTCTGTCGGCCGGGGCGGCGCCGCCCGTCAGAAGGCGGCGACGGCCGTCCTCGGCGCGGAGGCCAGCCGCAGGCCGACCTCCACCAGCGTCCAGCCGACGCGGGCACGCAGCCGGCGGGGACTCACGGCCTCGGCGCCGAGCCGGTACGCGTCCGCTTCCGCACGCAGGTCGGCGGCGCGAACGTGCTGCAACTGGAGGTGGGTCTCGGGATGCATCGGAATGACCTCTCGTCGGTGTGATCGAGCCTGGGTGATCGTGCGAGTCGAGCGCCTTCGGGCGGGCCGGCCGGTTGGGGCCGGCCCGGATCGGGCGAATCAGTCCGAGGACTGCGGGAACACGTGCGTGTGGAAGCGCACTTGCTCCGCCTCGTGGTCGTCCTCGGGACGTTCGAGGGCGCGGTAGCTGTCGAGCAGGTCGTGCATCTTCCGGATGAGTTCCTTGGACTGCGCCGGGGTCAGCCGCATCGTGAAGTCGCTCATGTCGGTGGCGGGGGTCCATCCGTCCCCCCAGTCACCGCGGGTGCCGAGCCAGGTCGACAGCTCACGGGCGTGGGTACTGGCCACCTCGTGCAGGAACATGTCGGCGGCTCCGCGCACCGCCGGGTCAGGGTCGCTGAGCAGGTCCTCGCCGAAGTCCAGCCCCTGGTGGACCGCCTGCCACCACCGCTCTCGCCCCTTGCCCCGCTCCGGGGCGTCCTCGACGAAACCGTGCGCGGCGAGCTGGCGCAGGTGGTAGCTGGTCGCCCCGCTGGACTCGCCCAGCCGCTCGGCGAGCATCGACGCGGTGGCCGGCCCCCTCTGGCGCAGGCTGCTCAGCAGTTCCATGCGCAGCGGATGCGCGATCCCGCGCAGCGAGCGGGCGTCGAGGCGGTGGTGCTGTGGAGGTTCGGGCGGCAGGGGCGGCTCCGGCGGGAGCGGGGCCTCAGGGGGAAGCGGGGGCTGGTCCGTCATGTGTACAAACATAGCGTTGCAAAGAAATCCTTGCAACTATTTCTTTGCAACCACTTCTTTGGATCACGCCATCGGGTCGGCCGGGTCAGCCCGGCCAGCCCGGGTCACCCCGGATCAGTCCTGCTTGACGAAGCCCTCCTGCGTCATCCAGTCCAGCGCCACCTCGTGCGGGTCCTGGCCCTGTACGTCCACCTTCGCGTTCAGGTCCTGCGCCACCGTGTTGTTCAGCTTCTTCGTCACCGGCTCGATGACCTGGGCGATCTGCGGATACTTCTTCAGGGCCTTGGAGTTGATCACCGGGGCCGCGTTGTAGTTGGGGAAGAACTTCTTGTCGTCCTTCATCACCTCCAGGTTCATCGACTTGATGCGCCCGTCGGTGGTGAACACCTCCCCGTACGTACAACTCCCCTTCGCCACCTGGGTGTAGATGATCCCGGTGTCCATCTGCGTGATGTTCTTCGCGGGGATGTCCATCCCGTACGCCTTCTCCATGCCCGGCAGTCCGTCGGCCCGGTTGGCGAACTCGCTCTCCACGCACAGGGTGACGGCGCTCGGGTCCGACTTCGACAGCGCGGCCACGCCGGACAGCGTGGTCGTGCCGTACTTCTTGAAGTTGGCCTGGTTCATGGCGAGCGCGTAGGTGTTGTTGAGCGCGGACGGCGGCAGCCAGGTGACCCCGTTCTTCGGGTCGGCGTCGTGCACGGCCTGCCACTGCTTCTGCGGGTCCGGGATCGGCTCGCTGTTGCCGAGATACGTGATCCACGCCGTGCCCGTGTACTCGTACATGGCGTCCGCGTCACCGTTCTTGATGGCCTCGCGGGCGCCGATCGACCCCTGGATGCCGGTGCGGTCGACCACCTTCGCGCCCGCCGCCTGGAACGCGATGCCCATGATCGCGCCGAGGATCAGCTGCTCGGTGAACTCCTTCGACGCCACCGTGAGGTTCGCGCCCTTGAGGGGCTCGCCCTGCCCGATGGTCCCCGGCTTGACGTTGTCGGTCATGGGGGAGCCGCTGGTCAGCCCGCACGCGGAGGCGAGGACGAGGACGGCGGCCAGCACCGCGTGGGCGCGCACCCGCCTCATGTCCCCACCTCGAGACCGCGCGGCCGCAGCAGCAGTTCCGCCAGCGACGCCAGCCAGTCGACAAGGAGCGCGAGGGCGACGGTGAGGATCGCGCCGAGGACCAGGACCGGCATGCGCTGGGTGGTGATGCCGGTGGTGATGAGGACGCCGAGGCCGCCGCCTCCGCCGAACGTGGCGAGGGTCGCGGTGCCCACGTTCAGGACCAGCGCCGTACGGACGCCCGCGAGGATCAGCGGTACGGCCAGCGGCAGTTCGACCCGGGTCAGCACGCCCAGCGGTGACATGCCGATGCCGCGCGCCGCCTCCAGCAGGGTCGGGTCGTTGCCCTTCAGACCGGTGATCGTGTTGGACAGGACCGGCAGGATCGCGTAGATCGTGATGCCGATCAGGGCCGACTTCTCGCCGGTGCCGAGCCAGATCACGAGCAGGGCCAGCAGGCCGATCGCCGGGGTCGCCTGCCCCATGTTGGCGAACGTCATCGCGATCGGGGTGAACTTGCGGAACGCCTTGCGGGTCAGCAGGATCCCCAGCGGAATCGCGATGATCAGCACGAAGAACGTGGAGATCACGGTCAGCTGGATGTGCTGCCACAGGGCCTTGGACACCTGGCCGTTCGACAGGGCGTTCCGGGAGATCGCGTCGAGGTCGGCCTGCTGGAACCAGATCCAGGTGGCCAGCAGCAGAGCGATGAGGACGGCCGGCAGGAAGGTCAGCTTCTTCCAGCTGATCCGCCGCCTCGGGGCCGTCGGAGCCGGCGGCGGCGCCTCCCGCTCGCCGGTGCCCTCACCCTCGCTGTCGTCGCGGAAGGCCACCCCCTTGACCTCGTGCTCGCCCTCGGGACGCCGGGACGCGGGCGGTGT
The DNA here is from genome assembly GCF_040607495.1 of Streptomyces sp. NPDC005281. NCBI lineage: Bacteria > Bacillati > Actinomycetota > Actinomycetes > Kitasatosporales > Streptomycetaceae > Streptomyces > Streptomyces sp. NPDC005281. The sequence continues at coordinate 127,085 of NZ_JBEXGX010000015.1, forward strand.
GCTCACGCCTTCGCCTCCCCTTCGTCGACGCCCTCCTGCTCGAACTGGGTCTGATGGGCGCGTGCCTCCTTCAGTTCGTGCTGGTGCTCCAAGGCCTCGAGCCGGTCGGCCTCCAGGAGTTCGTGCACGGAGTTCATGAGGGTCTCCATGTCGACGACCCCGGTGTACTCCCCGCGCCGCCCGGTGACCGGGACCCGGCCCGAGTTGTCGGTGAGCACCGCCTCCAGGGCGTCCCGCAGGGTGGCGTCACGGGTCACCGTGTCGTGCACCAGCGTCCCCGCCCGAGCGAGCGAACCCTTGGCCCGCATCAGATCGCCGCGCCGCAGCCACTTGTAGGGGCGGCCCCGTCTGTCGAGCAGCAGGATCTCGTTCGTACCGCTGGAACGCAGCTTGCCGAAGATCTCCTGGAGCGGATCGTCGACGGTGACCGTCGGATAGTCGGTGATCTCCACATCCCGTACCCGGCTGAGGTTGAGCCGCTTCAGCGCGGCGCCCGCGCCCACGAACCCCGACACGAAGTCGTCGGCCGGGTTGGTGAGGATCGCCTCCGGGGTGTCGAACTGCGCGATGTGCGAGTGCTCGCGCAGCACCGCGATCCGGTCGCCCAGCTTGATGGCCTCGTCGAAGTCGTGCGTCACGAACACGATCGTCTTGTGCAGCTCGTGCTGGAGCCGGATCAGCTCGTCCTGGAGGTGGTCGCGGGTGATCGGGTCCACCGCTCCGAACGGCTCGTCCATGAGCAGGACCGGCGGGTCCGCGGCCAGCGCCCGCGCCACACCCACACGCTGCTGCTGACCGCCGGAGAGCTGGCGCGGATAGCGGCCCTGGAACTCGCCGGGGTCGAGCCCGACCAGGTCCAGCATCTCCTCGACCCGCGCCTTGATCCGCGCCTTCGACCAGCCGGTCATCCTCGGCACGAGGGCGATGTTCTGGGCGACCGTCATGTGCGGGAAGAGCCCGGACGACTGGATCGCGTAGCCGACCTTGCGGCGCAGCTTCACCGGGTCCATGTCGGTGACGTCCTCGCCGCCGATCCGGATACGGCCGCCGCTCGGCTCGATCAGCCGGTTGATCATCTTCAGGGTGGTCGACTTGCCGCACCCGGAAGGGCCGACGAAGACGACGAGCTCACCTGCCTTGATCTCCATGTTGACGCTGTCGACGGCGGCGTCCCGGCTGCCGGGGTAGCGCTTGGTGAGGTTCTCCAGCTCGATGGTGGCGCCCGTGGTGGAGGACGTCCCCCCGCTCGTGGTCTGCGCGCTCCCTGCCGTGCCCGCGGAGCCCTCGGCGTCCGCGGGGCCCTCGGCGGTCTCTGCGGTCTCAGGCACGGATCCCCCTCGGGATGGTCAGCCTGCCGAGCAGGACGTACGCGGCGTCGAAGAGCAGCGCGAGGATGATGATCCCGACCGTGCCCGCGAGCACCTGGTTGAGCGCGTTCTTGCTGCCCAGCGAGCTGATGCCGCGGAAGATCTCGTTGCCGAGCCCGGGCCCGGAGGCGTAGGCGGCGATGGCCGCGATGCCCATCAGCATCTGGGTGGCGATCCGGATGCCGGTCAGGATCGGCGGCCAGGCCAGCGGGAGTTCGACCCGCATCAGCCGGGCCGTCCGTGACATGCCGATGCCTGTGGCCGCGTCGACCAGCGCCGGATCGACCCCGCGCAGGCCGACGATCGAGTTGCGCACGATCGGCAGCAGCCCGTACAGCGTCAGCGCGATCACGGTCGGCGGGACGCCCAGGCCCACGATCGGGATCAGCAGACCGATCATGGCCAGCGAGGGAATGGTCAGGATGGCGGACGTCGTGGTGGTGGCGAGGTTGCCCGCCCACTCGGTGCGGTAGGTGACGACGCCGATCAGCACGCCGATGAAGGTCGCCACGACCATGCACTGGAAGACCGCGCTGGCGTGTTGGTAGGCGTCCGTGAGGAGCTGCTCGTGCCGGCTGCTCAGGTACTGCCAGAAGTTCACGCCGGCTCACCCCGCTCCTCGGTTCAGTGCTCGGTCGCCGCCTGCTCCACGAGCGGGATGATCCGCAGGGGAACCGGGTTCTCCATGACGATCGCCGTGGAGGCCCGGACGATGCCATCAAAACCGACAACCCGGTCGATCACACGTTGGAGATCGGCGTTCGAGCGGGCCACGAGCCGGCACAGCATGTCCCCGCTGCCGGTCGTCGTGTGCAGCTCCAGCACCTCGGGCACGGTCGTCAAGTGGGCGCGTACGTCCGCGCCTTGCCCCTGCCTGATCTGGAGCGTGGCGAACGCCGTGACCGGATAACCGAGGGCGGTCGGATCGACCTGCGGACCGAAACCCCGGATGACTCCGTTCGACTGAAGACGGTCCAGCCGGGCCTGCACCGTCCCCCGCGCCACCCCGAGCCGCCGCGACATCTCCAGGACCCCGATGCGCGGCTCCTTCGCCAGCAGCACGAGCAGCCGCCCGTCCAGATGATCGATCGCCATGCCTGCCTCCGGGATGGTCATCATGTACAGAAAGCCCGGCGGTCCGGGGCTCCTGCCGCACATATTGTTCAGTCGACAGGCGAACTATTGCGCACCTTGCGGAACGGAGGGAGCCTGCGGGCATGACGCAGACCACACACCACACTCCCGACACCGCCCGGCAGGCCGATCCCTTCCCGGTCAAGGGAATGGACGCGGTCGTCTTCGCCGTCGGCAACGCCAAGCAGGCCGCGCACTACTACTCCACGGCCTTCGGCATGCGGCTCGTCGCGTACTCCGGACCGGAGAACGGCAGCCGCGAGACGGCGTCGTACGTCCTCGAGAACGGCTCGGCGCGCTTCGTGTTCACCTCGGTGATCAAGCCCGCCACCACCTGGGGCCACTTCCTGGCCGAGCACGTGGCGGAGCACGGCGACGGCGTTGTCGACCTCGCCATCGAGGTCCCGGACGCGCGCGCCGCGTACGCCTACGCCGTCGAGCACGGCGCCCGCTCGCTCGCCGAGCCCTACGAGATGAAGGACGAGAACGGCACCGTCGTCCTCGCCGCCATCGCCACGTACGGCGAGACCCGCCACACCCTCGTCGAGCGGACGGGCTACGACGGCCCCTACCTGCCCGGGTACGTGGCCGCCGCGCCGATCGTCGAGCCGCCCGCCCGGCGCACCTTCCAGGCCATCGACCACTGCGTGGGCAACGTCGAGCTCGGCAGGATGAACGACTGGGTCGGCTTCTACAACAAGGTCATGGGCTTCACGAACATGAAGGAGTTCGTGGGCGACGACATCGCGACCGAGTACAGCGCGCTGATGTCCAAGGTCGTCGCCGACGGCACGCTCAAGGTCAAGTTCCCGATCAACGAGCCCGCCATCGCCAAGAAGAAGTCCCAGATCGACGAGTACCTGGAGTTCTACGGCGGCGCCGGCGTCCAGCACATCGCGCTGAACACGAACGACATCGTCGCGACCGTACGCACCATGCGCGCGGCCGGCGTCCAGTTCCTCGACACCCCCGACTCGTACTACGACACGCTCGGTGAGTGGGCCGGCGACACCCGGGTCCCCGTCGACACCCTGCGCGAGCTGAAGATCCTCGTCGACCGCGACGAGGACGGCTATCTGCTCCAGATCTTCACCAAGCCGGTTCAGGACCGTCCGACCGTCTTCTTCGAGATGATCGAGCGGCACGGCTCGATGGGCTTCGGCAAGGGCAACTTCAAGGCCCTCTTCGAGGCGATCGAGCGCGAGCAGGAGAAGCGCGGCAACCTCTGACCCGTGGAACCCGGGCCCCGGGCCCCGACGAACGTACGGGGCCGGGTATCGGGGTGTCCGGGACCAGTGGCCCAGGGTTCACCGTGCCGAGGGCGACGGAGCCGCGGAAACCGGCGCCGGCCCCTCGGCTCCCGAAGCACCGTCGGAGCCCGCCGCCCCCGCCGGGGCGTCGGGCTGCCGGGACGGGCCGGACCCCTGGGACCGGCCGGGCTGTTCGGAGTCGGCGGGCCCGCCCGGGTCCTCCGACGTCCCCGATTCCTCCGGCGGTCCCCCCGCGGGCGGCTCTCCCAGCGCCGTCAGGCCCTCCCGGGCCGCGGGCGCCAGCAGCGGCGAGAAGTACGGGTTGATCCGCAACGCCTCGGCGAGGTGCCGGCGGGCCGGCCCCGACAGCCCCAGATCACGCTCGATCTGCCCCCGGTGATACGCGTACAGCGCACTGCGCACACCGCCCCCGTGCTCCTGGTCCGTGGCCCGTACGGCGAAACCGAGCGCCTCCTTGTTCCCGGCGCGGTGCAGCGCCCAGCCCAGCGCGTCCGCCACCGCGATGCCGGGCTGCCGCTCCCACTCCGCGCGCAGCGCCTTCACCGCCGCCTGCGGGTCGCCGTGGTCCGCCTCGAAGAGCCCGAGGACCGGTTCGTCGTCCACGCCCGCCGCGGCGTCCCGCCGCACCAGCTCCCGCAACAGGTCGTACTGAACGCGCGCCGCCGCGCCGAGCCCGAGCTTGTCGTACAGCTCGCCCAGCTCCAGCGCGTAACGCGGCACGGGCCGCCTGGCGAGCGCCGCCCTGTACGCCCGCAGCGCCTCCGAAGTGCGCCCCAGCGCCGCCAGCGCGCGCCCCTGCCCGGCCAGCGCGTCGTACGCGTCGGCGTCCGTGTTCACCGCCGCCCGGTAGTGGTCCAGGGACTCCTGCCGGTCACCGCGTTCCCACGCGAGATCTCCCGCCAGCGTGAGAAAGGCAGCCTGTCCGGACGGGGTGGCCGCGCCCGCCGCCGCGTCCGAGACCACCGCCGCCGCGTCCTCGCGCCGGCCCCGGTCCCGGTACACGCGCGCCGCGACGGCCTGCGCCGCCGGTCCGGAAGGCAGGGCCAGCAGCTTGTCGAGAGCCCTGCCCACGGCCTTGTAGTCACCGAGCCCGGTGTACGCGTCGACGAGCCCCGCATACGCCGTCCACCGCTTCGGCGCCAGCTTCACCGCCGCCTCGCCCCACTGCTTCGCGGCCCGGAAGTCACCCCGCGCGCCGGCGAGGGAGGCGAGCCCCTCCAGCGCCGCCACATTGTCCCCGGGCCGCAGAGTCAGCGACGTGCGCAGCGCCTTCTCCGCCTTCGGGTAGTACGCGGCCGCCGCCGTCCGCCGCGCCCGCTCCGTGTAGGCCACGCCGAGCACCGCCCACGACACGTCGTCGCGCGGACGGGCCCGCACCCGCGCCTCGCGGTCCTGGACGAGCGCGTCGAGATCGGGCAGCGCCGCGGGCACTCCGGCTCCCACCGCGCTCGCCGCCCGCGCCACCGGACCCGGGGCGGGCCGCGGTGCCCCGCCCCGGTCCGGTGAGGGCAGCAGCACCAGCACGCCGCCGAGCACGGCACAGCCGGCGACCGCCGCGATCAGCGAACGCCGGGTGAGCGGGGAGCGGCGCGGGCCGGAGGACTCCGGGGACTGCTCGCCGACGGGCTCCTCGGGCCGGTGACCGGGGGGCACCGCGCGACCCGGCCCGGCGGACACCGGCTCACGCTCTTCGATCTCCATGCCGCTCACTGTGCGTCAATACGAAGACCTGACCCGGGCATGCGAAGCCCCGCGCGGATGGGGTTCACACCGATGGCCCCGGGTGCGACCCTGTGATCATGAGCCGTATCGAAGCCCCGCGCGATGAGGACACGGCAGCGCCCGGAAGCCTGCTCGACCGTCTGCTGAGCGGTCTGCCGGCCGAGGCCATCCTCACCGACCCGGACGTCACGGCCTCGTACGCCAACGACATGGCGAGCTTCTGCGAGGCGGGCACACCCGCCGTGGTCGTCCTGCCGCGCACGGTCGAGCAGGTCCAGCACGTCATGCGTGTCGCGACCGAGCTGCGCGTCCCCGTCGTCCCGCAGGGCGCCCGCACCGGCCTGTCCGGGGCGGCCAACGCGACCGAGGGGTGTGTGGTGCTGTCCCTCGTGAAGATGGACCGCATCCTGGAGATCAACCCGGTCGACCGCATCGCCGTCGTCGAACCCGGAGTCGTCAACGCCGCCCTCTCCCGCGCCGTGGGCGAACACGGGCTGTACTACCCGCCGGACCCCTCCAGCTGGGAGACCTGCACCATCGGCGGCAACATCGGCACGGCCTCCGGCGGCCTGTGCTGTGTGAAGTACGGGGTGACGGCCGAGTACGTCCTCGGCCTGGACGTCGTCCTCGCCGACGGGCGGCTGATGTCCACCGGGCGCCGGACCGCCAAGGGCGTCGCCGGCTACGACCTCACCCGCCTCTTCGTGGGCTCCGAGGGCTCGCTCGGCATCGTCGTACGGGCGATCCTGGCACTGAAGCCTCAGCCTCCCCAGCAACTGGTCCTGGCGGCCGAGTTCGGCTCCGCGCGGGCCGCCTGCGACGCCGTCTGCCGGATCATGGAGGGCGGCCATGTCCCGTCCCTGCTCGAACTGATGGACCGTACGACCGTCAAGGCCGTCAACGACCTCGCGCACATGGGCCTCCCGGAGACCACCGAGGCACTGCTGCTCGCCGCCTTCGACACCCACGACCCGGCGGCCGACCTCGCCCTGGTGGGTGCCCTCTGCGAGGCCGCCGGCGCGACGCAGGTCGTCCCTGCCGAGGACGCTGCCGAGTCCGAACTCCTGCTCCAGGCAAGGCGATTGGCACTCACCGCGCTCGAAGCGGTCAAGGGCACCACGATGATCGACGACGTGTGCGTACCCCGCTCCCGGCTCGGAGACATGCTCGACGGCATCGAGCGCGTGGCCGAGAAGTACGCCCTGACCATCGGCGTCTGCGCGCACGCGGGCGACGGCAACACGCATCCGACCGTCTGCTTCGACGCCGCCGACCCCGACGAGTCCCGGCGCGCCCGCGAGTCCTTCGACGAGATCATGGCCCTCGGTCTGGAACTCGGCGGCACGATCACCGGGGAACACGGCGTGGGCGTGCTGAAGAAGGAGTGGCTGGCCCGCGAGATCGGCCCGGTGGGCGTGGAGATGCAGCGGGCGATCAAGGCGGCGTTCGACCCGCTGGGCCTGCTGAACCCCGGCAAGCTGTTCTGAGGCCTGAGGCCTGAGGCCTGACGCTTGTGACCTGTGACCTGTGACCTGTGACCTGTGACCTGTGACCTGTGACCTGTGACCTGAGGCCTGGGACCTGACGCCTGAGACCTGGGACGTGAGACCCGGGACCGCCGGCCTGCCGGACCGGCACCGCTCATCGTGGGCGGACTCGTCCGGCCGCCCGTCAGGACTGCTCGCCGTCCGTCGACTCGTCCGACGGCCACGGGTCGCGCAGCCACAGATCGTCGGGCGACGGGGCTCCCGCCTGGTCGAGCGAGGCCGAGAGCCGCGGGGACGGCGCGAGCAGCTCGGCCAGACCGGCCTCGATGCCGAGCTGCCCGGCCTCGGTACCCGGTGGGACCACCCTGAGAGTGCGCTCCAGCCAGGCGCTGATCTGCGCGGCGGACGCTTCGAGCAGCGCGTCGCCGTCCGGCGAGCTCAGTGCCATCAGGACGACGCTCCGGCCGCCGACCTTCGTCGGCCACACCCGCACATCGCCGTGGCCGCACGGCCGGAACACCCCCTCGACGAGCAGCTCACGGGCGAACGTCCAGCTGACGGGATGGTCGGTGCCGATGTGGAAGACGATGCGGACGGCGTACGGGTCGTCGGCGCGGTAACTGAGGCGCGCCGGCACCGGGATGCTGTGTTCGGGCGACAGGACGAGATGAAGCTCGAGTTCGCGTTCCACCACGGTGTGCATGTCGATGCGCTCCCTTTCGTCGTACGGGCTCCTGCGGGCGGGCCCGTACGAGTGGAGAGCGCCTCGTGCCGCGGCCATTACGCGGGTTCGGGGAAATCTTTCGGCCCCCGCTCCGGCCCCCTTCGGGTGCGCCGCGTACAGCCTCGGACGTCCGGCCGCGGGACGGGGCGGATCCATGCCCTAAAGGAGTGGGTACCGCGGGACAGGCCGTGACGCGTGCGCCGGTCTGGTAGATGTGGACCTCCCACACGACCCCCGAGCAGATACGGGACGACGGACATGAGCGCCCCAACCCCGGCCCCCGGTGACGACAGGCCCCGCGAAGGCTATTACCCGGACCCCTCCATCCCCGGATATGTCCGGTACTGGAACGGCGCCGCCTGGGTGCCGGGCACGAGCCGCCCGGCGCCGTCGGGCGGCGAGGCGCTCGCTCCGCCGGCCGTCATGCGTTCCGCGCACGTGCCCGCTCCGGCGTCCTCGCCCGAGTTCTCGGCCGCACGCGGGCAGACGGTCACCCCCGCCGCGGAGGAGACGGGTCCGCACTTCTTCGACGAGGACCCGCAGCCCCACGGCGCCGCTCCCGCCGAGCCCGACCTCGCCGTTCCCGCCGAGCCCCGTCGCGCCGCTCCCGCCGAGTCCCAGCACGGCAGCCGGCCCGAGCCCGCCGCCTCCTGGGGCGCCGACCGCGCCCGGCAGTCCGGCTTCGGCGGCGACCAGGACCGCCGGGTGTCCTGGGGCGCGCCCAAGGGCTCCGACCCGCGTGCCGAGGGACCCGCCGACCCCGTGAGCCGGCCCGACGGGGCGTCGACGCGCGCGGACGGCACGACGACGATCCCGCCCGCCGACTCCGGCGGCGCCCCCCGGCCCCCGGCGACCGCGGGTCCCGTGGTCTTCCGCCGCCCCGCGGGGCAGGCGCCGTCCGCGGAACCGGACGGGCCGCAAGGCGCAGGCGGTACGAGCCTTACGGGTGAGGCGAGTTCGGGCGGAGCCGACGCCTGGAGCGGGCCGGGGACCGGGGCCGCGGCGGGCGCCGGGCAGTCCGGAGCCGCACGCCCCACCGTGATTCCGGGCGCGCCGGACTCCGTTCCCGCCGAGGGCGCCACGGTGTCGCGTGCGCCCTCCCCGCGTACGGAGCGGCAGAGCGGGGGCACGGGTCCGGCGGGTGCGCCGGGCGTGTCCGCCGGGTCAGGCCCGTCCGCCGGGTCCGGCCCGACGCCCGCGTCCGGCCCGGCCGTTCCGTCCGCCGCGTCCGCCGCGTCCGCCGCGTCCGCCGCGTCGGCCGGAGGCGGCTTCGGCGCCGGTCCGGCCGCCCAGAGCCCCGCCCAGAGCCCCGCCCCGGGGTCCGCCGCGCGGACGCCCGCCCGGCAGGCCGCGTCCGCCGTGCCCACCGCTTCCGCCGGAGGCGCCTCCGTAGCCGGGCCCGTCGGCCTAGGAGCAGGACCAGCAGCCCAGAGCCCCGCTCCGGGGGCAGCAGCCCAGAGCCCCGCACCGGGCACCGCCGCCCAGGCGCCCGCGCCCGCCGTTCCCCAGCAGGCCGGCGGTTCCACCCCCATGGCCTCCGGGGAGGGCGAGGGCCAGCCCTCCTGGGCCCAGCAGGTGCACCAGCTCGCGGGCGACCCGGCCGAGGACGGGCAGCGGGTGACGCCGTGGAAACCGCCGGTCGACGACGTGTTCCAGGCGGCAGCGCGCCGGCAGGCGGAGTCCCGCCCCTCCGGCCTCGGCAGACGGCTGACCGCCCGGCTGGTGGACACCGTCGTCATCGCCGGTGTCACCGCGGCCGCGGCCGTGCCGCTGGGAACCAGGGCGGTCGACCACATCAACGAGAAGATCGACGCTGCCAAGCTGTCGGGGGAGAAGGTCACCGTCTGGCTCCTCGACGGCACGACCGCCTCCTGCCTCGGCGCCGTCCTCGCCGTACTGCTCGTCTTCGGTGTCCTCTACGAAGTCCTGCCCACCGCCAAGTGGGGCCGCACACTGGGCAAGAAGCTGTGCGGCATCGAGGTGCGTGACATCGAGGGCCACGAACCGCCGGGCTTCGGACGGGCCCTGGCCCGCTGGCTCGTCCTTTGCGTGCCGTGTCTGCTGCTCGTCGGTTTCGCGGGCGTCCTGTGGTGCCTGTTCGACAAGCCCTGGAGCCAGTGCTGGCACGACAAGGCGGCGCACACCTTCGTGGCGGGACCGGCCCGGTAATCCCGTCCCCCGGACGGCCCTTCGCCGGATGCGGAGCCCGGGGGTTCGCGGTCGACTCGGGCCATGAGCAGCGAACCGCCGCCCCCGGGCCCCGGCCGGCCACCGGACGACGACCCGTTCAAGAAGCAGCCCCCGCCAGGTGAGGGCACGGGCTCCCCGTACGACCCGCCGCCTCCGTCCGGCGGCGGTTCTCCCTACGACCCGCCGCCCCCGTCCGGCGACCGGACCCCGCCGTACGGCAGCGAGCCGCCCCCGTTCAGCGGCGGTCCCTACGGCGAGGGCGGCGGACCGCACCCGGGAGGCGGCGACCCCTACGGCGGTGGCGGCCCCTACGGCGGCGATCCGCTCGCCGGCATGCCGCCGCTCGCGGACAGCGGGAAGCGGGTGCTGGCCAGGATCCTGGACATGATCCTGGTGGGCATCGTGGTGTGGCTGCTGTCATGGGCGTTCGGGGTCACCGAGTACAACATGAACTCGAACAAGATCGAGTACAGCAAGTCGCTCGGGCAGTCCCTGGTGGCCGCGGTGCTCTACGTCGCCTACGACACCGTGATGATCAGCAAGACGGGCCAGACCCTCGGCAAGCGCCTGTTCAACCACCGGGTCGCCAACCTCGGCGACGGCTCGACGCCTTCGGTGCAGACCTCCCTGATCCGCGCGCTGGTCCTGTGGATCCCGTTCGCGTTCTGCTGCGCCTGCATCTGGACGGCGATCGCGGGCGGCTGGAGCTTCTTCGACAAGCCCTACAAGCAGGGCCTGCACGACAAGGCGGCCAAGACGGTGGTGGTCGACACCGGCTGACGGCTTCCGGTGGACATCGCCGCACGGGACGGCCGGACGACGGGCCCGGCGGCGGGGGAGTACACCGAAACGGCGGGCCCGAGGTTCACGGGCCCGCCGTTTCGGTACGAGGTCCGAGCGTCCGGGGTGCCGGCGCTCCGCCGGTCCGCGAGGGGACCGGAGCGCGCGGGCTCGCGTACGCCGCTTCAGGGCCCCGCGGGTTCGCGTACCGGCTCGGGAGCGGACGACGCGGAGACGGACACCGACGCGGTCTCGCGCCGCGCCGGCACTCGCTCGTGGACGACGGGCGCGGCGGTGGCCGGCGCGGGCTTCGGCAGCGGGACCGTCATGGCCACCAGCAGTCCGAGAGCGAGCGCCGAGAGGGTGATCAGCACGATCCCCAGACTCGAACTCGTCTGTGACAGCAGCAGCATGGCGAGGGTGGAGAAGATCACGGTGCAGGAACCGTAGGCGAGCTGTGCGGCGGTCGGACGAGGCATGGCAATCGTGTCCTCGGATGGGGTTCTCCCCCCGGTGCCTCTCGCGATGGGGGAGGGTGCGGATAGATGTCGGGGGTGGGACAACGGTGTCGACGTGGCTGTTCCGCCGGCTTCCGACGCTTCGCCAATCGACTCTATTCGCCTGCATGCCCGAGTGGAACGTCCGGTAAGCGTGACCTTACCCACGGTGCCGATGCACAGGGGGCGCACGGAGTCATCAAGTCCACCAAGTGGACGTGGGAGCGCGCCCGTCGGGGCGTTTTGGGGTCGTCCGGATACCGAACGCAGGCTCCGCATAATGCACTTGCCAGGTTCAAGTCAAGATCTGTTTTTTCTTTGGTAACTCCGGTCAAATGTCGTCACTTGAATCGCGCAGACGCTCGCGGACCTCCATGACCCGGAACCCCCTCCGCGTGAACGTGCGCGGGGGAGGACATCAAGTGACCAACAGACCATGGACGTTCAGAGCAACCGCGGTGGGCGTCGCCCTCGCGGCGGCCACCGCCACGTTCTCGACGTACGCCGTCGCGCAGGCCGATGCGGCCCACGCGTCGCCGGTCGTGGAACGCCACGACCCGCAGCCGGTCAGGAACACGGTCGACCACGACCTCGACGGCCCGCTGAGCAAGACCCAGAACGCCCAGCGCCAGGAGGCGCTGAACCAGGTCATATCCGGCGACGCCAAGGTGCAGAACCGTCACGGTTCGAAGGTCGTCCAGCTGAAGAGCAGGAAGGGCAGCTCGAAGTACGTCGAGCTGGGCCGCGAGAAGACCGACCAGATCTTCACGATCCTGGTCGACTTCGGCGACAAGACGGACCCCAAGTTCGGTGGTACCGCCGGGCCTTCGCACAACCAGATAGCCGCGCCGGACCGTGCGAAGGACAACAGCACGGCCTGGCAGGCGGATTACAACCAGAAGCACTTCCAGGACCTCTACTTCGGCACCGGCAAGAACACCGAGTCGATGAAGAAGTTCTACGAGACGCAGTCCTCGGGCCGCTACTCGGTGGACGGCAAGGTCGCCGACTGGGTCAAGGTCCCCTACAACGAGGCGCGTTACGGCAACAACGCCTGTGGCAGCAAGAACTGCCCGAGCGTGTGGAACGTCGTCAGCGACGGTGTCACCGCCTGGGTCGCCCAGCAGAAGGCGGCCGGCAAGACCGACGCGGCCATCAAGGCGGACCTGGCCCAGTTCGACCAGTGGGACCGCTACGACTACGACGGCGACGGCAACTTCAACGAGCCCGACGGTTACATCGACCACTTCCAGATCGTGCACGCCGGTGAGGACGAGTCCGCGGGCGGCGGCGCCCAGGGCACCGACGCGATCTGGGCCCACCGCTGGTACGCGTTCGGCACCGACGCGGGCGCCACGGGTCCGGCCGACAACAAGCTCGGCGGCGCCCAGATCGGCGGCACCGGCATCTGGGTCGGCGACTACACCATCCAGCCGGAGAACGGCGGACTCGGCGTCTTCGCCCACGAGTACGGTCACGACCTCGGTCTGCCGGACCACTACGACACCGCCGGCGGCGACAACTCCACCGGTTTCTGGACCCTGATGTCCTCGGGCTCCTGGCTCGGCAGGGGCAAGGACTCCATCGGCGACCTCCCCGGCGACTTCAACGCCTGGGACAAGCTCCAGCTCGGCTGGCTGAACTACGACACCGCCAAGGCCGGCAAGCAGTCCACGCACAAGCTGGGCGTCGCCGAGTACAACACCTGGAACAAGCAGGCACTCGTCGTCAACCTGCCGGACAAGGCGGTCACGACCACGGTCGTCAACCCCGCGCAGGGCTCGTCCCAGTGGTGGAGCGGCAGCGGTGACAACCTGAAGAACACGCTGACCCGGTCCGTGGACCTCACGGGCAAGACCTCGGCGAAGCTGACACTCGACGGCTGGTACGACATCGAGGCGAACTACGACTACCTCTACACCGAGGTCTCGACCGACGGCGGCGCCAACTGGACCGCCCTGGACGGCACGGTGGACGGCGCCGCCATCCCGCGTGACGGCAGCGACAAGCCCGTCCTCACCGGCACGGTCGACGCGTACAAGAAGCTCGTGTACCCGCTCGACGCCTACGCGGGCAAGAAGATCGACGTCCGCTTCCGCTACCAGAGCGACGGCGGCGTGGCGCTCAAGGGCTTCGCGGCCGACGAGATCAGCGTCACCGCCGACGGCGCCGCGCTCTTCTCGGACAACGCCGAGACGGCCGACCCCGCTTGGACCGCCAACGGCTTCTCCCGCATCGGCGCCTCGTTCACCAAGAGCTACGCGCAGTACTACCTCGCGGAGAACCGCCAGTACGTCTCGTACGACAAGACCCTCAAGGTCGGCCCGTACAACTTCGGCTTCTCGACGACCCGTCCGGACTGGGTGGAGCACTACCCGTACCAGACCGGCCTGTTGATCTGGAAGTGGGACACCTCGCAGGCGGACAACAACACCAGCGAGCACCCCGGCGTCGGCCTCGCGCTTCCCGTCGACTCGCACCCGAAGGCCCTGTGGTGGGACAACGGCACGCTGATGCGCAACCGCATCCAGGCCTACGACTCCCCGTTCAGCCTGTACCGCACGGGCGGTCTCACGCTGCACAGCGCCGACGCCGCCACGAAGATCGCGTCGTCGAAGGGGGTGTCGGTCTTCAACGACCACACCAGCGACTACTACGACAACCGGAACCCGACCGGCGGCGTCAAGATCACTGACACCAACACCAAGATCGAGATCGTCAAGCAGGCCAAGGATGGCTCGACGATCTCCCTCAAGGTCGGCCCCGCAGTGAAGTAATCAGTATTTCCGCAGGTCAAAAGCGTATCGGCGGCAACCCCTGGCGGGTTGCCGCCGATCGTGTTTAGGTGCCTCCTGTGCCCGGCTTATTGACACCGACACCGACATCGACTCGCACGGGGGTGTGACCGCATGGCCGCAGGAGGTTTCTGCAGACTGCCGAACGGCAGCGTCGTAGTGGCGCTGAACCTGCCCGCTCCGGCAGGTCCGGCGGGCGGCTGCCTGCGGTTCCTGGTGATCGCCCCGAACCGTGCCCGCGCCCTGACGCGGCTGCGCAACCTGGGGTTGCGCGCCGTCTACCTCCGGGGAAACTCCGCCCCGCCCACTCCCGACGAGATCACCGCGGTCCTGCACCATCCCGACGGGCTCATCTGGCGTACGGCCCCCGGGAGCGGCGTCCCCGAGCTCACCCAGGAGCTGTGGCATCCGGTCAGAACGCTGCTCAGACGCCCGGCACCACAGCCGTGAGCGCCTCCGTCAGCAACCAGGTGTGGCCGAACGTGACCGAGTGCGACTCGCGTGACGGGTGTGACGGGTGTGGTGGCCCGGTCACACGACGGGCTTGCCCGTGAGCTCGACCCCGGCGGTGCGCAGCTCCTCCAGCGCCCGCTGCGTCGTCTCCTCCGCAACCCCGGCGGTCAGATCCAGCAGGACGGTCGTGCGAAAGCCCTGCCGGGCCGCGTCCAGGGCGGTGGCCTTCACGCAGTGGTCGGTCGCGATGCCGACCACGTCCACCTCGCCGATCCCGCGGGCGCGCAGCCAGTCGCCCAGCGGCACCCCGTTCTCGTCCGCGCCCTCGAAGCCGCTGTACGCCGCCGCGTAGGCGCCCTTGTCGAAGACCGCGTCGATCGCGCCCGAGGCGACGGCCGGGGCGAAGTTCGGGTGGAAGCCCACCCCCTCGGTGCCGGCCACGCAGTGCGCGGGCCAGGAGTGGACGTAGTCGGGGTTGTCGGCGAAGTGGCCCCCGGGAGCGATGTGCAGGTCGCGGGTGGCGACCACGTGCCGGTAGCCGGCGGGGGCCTGGCCGATCAGCTCCGTGACGGCGGCGGCCACGTCGGCGCCCCCGGCCACCGCGAGGCTGCCTCCCTCGCAGAAGTCGTTCTGCACGTCTACGACGATCAAGGCGCGGCGCATGGGCTGTGTCCTTCGGCTATGGGTGCGGCAGACAAGGGTGCGGGCCCGGCCGTTGAACTTCCGAGCCTAGAGAATTCCGGGGCGGTACGGGAGGGCGTATTCGGCTTCCGCGGCCCACGCGGGCACGCTGCCGTTGCATTCCCGCTCACCGAGGGTTCATGCGCGGTGCCACCCCGGTAACACCCGCACCATCCGCCCCGGGCGTCTCAGACGTATTCGGTGGGGATCACCGGCTCGCCGCGCGACAGCTGCGTCGCCGACAGCGGCAGCCGGGCGCGGGCCGCCGCGTGCCGGTCGCGTACGACGTCCAGGGCCTCGCGGGACAGGACCTGTCCGCCCTTGACCAGCTGGACCAGGATCTGCTCGTCGGCAAGGTCGCCGGGAACCGGCCCGACGCCGATGACCTCGGCCTCGGCGACCCCCTGACCGTCCAGGCGCCGGGCGGCCCACTTGCGGCCGCCGATGGACGTCTTGCCGCCCGTGGACTTCTTGGCCACCGGCTCCAGCGGCGCCTTCGGGTCGGCCGACTCGGCGCGGGCGACCAGCTTGTAGACCATCGAGCACGTCGGATGGCCGGATCCCGTCACCAGCTGGGTGCCGACGCCGTACGCGTCCACGGGCGCCGCCGCGAGCGAGGCGATGGCGTATTCGTCGAGGTCCGAGGTCACGACGATCTTCGTCCCGGTCGCGCCCAGCTCGTCCAGCTGCCTGCGCACCCGGTGGGCGACGAGCAGCAGGTCGCCGGAGTCGATGCGCACCGCGCCCAGTCCGGTCCCGGCGACCTCGACGGCCGTGCGGACCGCCTCGGCGACGTCGTAGGTGTCCACGAGCAGCGTGGTGCCCGCGCCCAGCGAGTCCACCTGGGCCCGGAAGGCGTCCCGCTCACGGTCGTGCAGGAGGGTGAAGGCGTGTGCGGAGGTGCCCACGGTCGGGATGCCGTAGCGGAAACCGGCGGCCAGGTCGGAGGTGCTGGTGAACCCGCCGATGTACGCGGCGCGCGAGGCGGCCACCGCCGCCAGCTCGTGGGTGCGCCGGGCGCCCATCTCGATCAGCGGCCGGCTGCCCGCGGCGGAGGACATCCGCGAGGCGGCCGCCGCGATGGCGGAGTCGTGGTTGAGGATCGAGAGGATCACCGTCTCCAGGAGCACGCACTCGGCGAAGCTGCCCTCGACCCGCAGCAGGGGCGAGCCGGGGAAGTACACCTCGCCCTCGGGGTAGCCCCAGATGTCCCCGCCGAAGCGGTAGGAGGCGAGCCACTCGAGGGTCGGCTCGTCCACGATCCCGCGCTCCCGCAGGAACCCGATGACGTCCGCGTCGAAGCGGAAGTTCTCGACGGCGTCCAGGACGCGCCCGGTGCCCGCGACGACTCCGTAGCGCCGCCCCTCGGGCAGCCGCCGGGTGAAGACCTCGAAGACCGAGCGCCGCTCGGCGGTCCCGGCCGCGAGCGCGGCCCGGAGCATCGTCAGCTCGTACTGATCCGTGAAGAGCGCCGTAGAGGGAACAGCCACCGGCAACCCAAGGTCCGCTGTGTTCATGGCAGGGATCGTACCCCCATTTCGTCACTTTGACGATTTCTGTCGGGGCGGCGACTTCCAAGGCGCCCGGGCCCGGTTCCGGGGTCCGTTTATGCGGGTGACCCCCTCTGGTGGGAGCATGGGCGATGTGACGGCTCCCGCACCTCTAGAGATCGAGAAGACCGAGTCGGCGGAGGAGGTCTTCGCCGTACCCGAGCCGGACGTCCCCTGGGTCACGATCGTCCACAACGACCCGGTCAACCTCATGAGCTATGTGACGTATGTCTTCCAGTCGTACTTCGGCTATCCCAAGGACAAGGCCACCAAGCTGATGATGGATGTCCACCACAAGGGCCGGGCCGTCGTCTCCAGCGGCACGCGCGAGGAGATGGAGCGCGACGTACAGGCCATGCACGGTTACGGTCTGTGGGCCACCCTTCAGCAGGACCGGAAGTAGCCGCGGCCCCCTGTCAACCGACCGCCCGCAGGACCGGAAGTAGCGAACTCACTCCATGCCCGGACACTTCGAACCGCTCCCCGGCGGCGGCGCGGCCGTCGCGCTCGACGAGATCGAGATCTCCATCATCCGCTCCCTCGCCGTCCAGCTCCTGGAGCTCATCGGTCCCGGTCCCGCGGAGAACACCTCCGCCGACCCGCTCGCCGAGCTGTTCGCCGAGGGCCCCAGCGAGCCGCCGAGCGACCCGGTGCTCAGGCGTCTGTTCCCCGACGCCTACAGCGGCCCCGGAGTCGAGGCCGACACGCCCGAGCGGGCCGACGAGCAGCAGGCCCACTCCGCCGAGTTCCGCCGCTTCACCGAGAACGACCTGCGCGCGGGCAAGCGTGAGAACGCCCTCACGGTGATCCGCTCGCTCGACGCGCTGACACCCGGCGGCGACGGCGGAGCGGTCCTCGAGCTGACCACCGCCCAGTCCGAGCAGTGGCTGCGCGCCCTGAACGACCTGCGCCTCGCCATCGGATCGCGGCTCGACGTCGTCGACGAGGAGGACACCGACCTCCTCTACCGCCTCCCCGACGAGGACCCGCGCAAGCCGATGGTGATGGCGTACCTCTGGCTGGGCGGCCTCCAGGAAACCCTGGTCACCACCCTTATGCCCTGATCCATCCGGTTCTGTCGCCGCGCACGTCAACCTGAGTGTTCGCTCAGGGGACGCTCAAATCCGAATAACGATCACGTCACCGTAACCGCGCCCTTTGGGGCGCGGTTCGACGTTTGTCCGGTTCTTCCTGTGGCCTGCGCAACAACACCCTCAATCGATCAACGCCGCCGCCGTGATAGATCTTCACGACCGCCCGGCAGGACACCACCCATGTCCCGCCGGGTGCGCCACCGAGCCGGCGGACCGCCGGCCAGGCACAAGCTCCACCTGTCCGGGGGGATCGGAAGCCGATTCGAAGCCAGCACTGGCTCGGACCGGTTTGGAGAAAGGCGCACCAGACATGACCTCATCGCAGGTCGGCAAGAGTCACGACGGCAGTGAGGCCGTGGGCGGCGAAGCCCCCGAAGAGGGGTACGAGCGCGGGCTCGGCAGCCGTCAGGTCCAGATGATCGCGATCGGCGGCGCCGTCGGCGTAGGCCTCTTCCTGGGAGCCGGGGCGAACATCGCCAAGGCCGGCCCCAGCCTGATCATGATGTACGCCCTCGCCGGCGTGATCATCTTCTTCATCATGCGGGCGCTCGGCGAGCTCCTGCTCTACCGCCCGGTCTCGGGCTCCTTCGCGGAGTACTCCCGCGAGTTCCTCGGCCCGTTCTTCGGCTACTTCACCGGCTGGACGTACTGGCTGATGTGGGTGGTCACCGGCATGGCCGAGCTCACGGCCGCCGCGATCTACGTCCACTACTGGTTCCCCGGCATCCACCAATGGGTGACGGCACTCGTGTTCCTGGTCGTCCTGTTCGTGGCGAACCTGATCTCCGTGAAGCTCTTCGGCGAGATCGAGTTCTGGTTCTCGATGGTCAAGGTCACCGCGCTGATCGGCATGATCATCATCGGCCTCGGCGTCCTGACCTTCGGCTTCAGCTCCGCCGGTGACACCGCCTCCGTCTCCAACCTCTGGCAGTTCGACGGCTTCTTCCCGAACGGCATCGGCTCGTCCCTGATGACCCTCCAGGGCGTCATGTTCGCCTACCTCGCCGTCGAGCTCGTCGGCGTCACCGCGGGCGAGTCCGAGGACCCCGAGAAGACCCTCCCCAAGGCCATCAACACCCTCCCGTGGCGCATCGCCCTCTTCTACGTCGGCGCCCTCACCGTCATCCTCTGCGTCGTGAAGTGGACGGAGTTCGCGCCGGGCGTGAGCCCCTTCGTCGAGGCGTTCGCGAAGATCGGCATCCCGGCCGGCGCGGGCATCGTCAACTTCGTCGTCCTCACCGCCGCCCTGTCCTCCTGCAACTCGGGCATGTACTCCACGGGCCGCATGCTGCGGAACCTGGCCGAGAGCGGCGAGGCCCCCAAGGTCTTCAACAGGCTGTCCTCGACCAAGACGCCCGCGTTCGGCGTCACGGTCTCCGTGCTCTTCATGGGCATCGGCGTGATCCTCAACTACGTCGCCCCCGGGAAGGCCTTCGGCTACGTCACCTCGGTGGCCACCGCGGCCGGCATCTGGACCTGGCTGATGATCCTGGTCAGCCACATCCGCTACCGCCGCGCCGTCGACGCCGGCCGACTGCCCGCCTCGTCCTTCCCCGCCCCGGGCGGCGCGAAGTGCAGCTATGTCGCGGTCGCGTTCCTCCTCTTCGTCACCGGACTGATCGCGTACGACCGGGACTCCCGCATCTGCCTGTACGTCATGGCCGTCTGGGCCGCCGCCCTGGCCATCGGCTGGGCGATCCTCAAGGCGCGCAACCCCCAGGTCACCGAACGCCGCGAGCCGGAGCTCGAAAAGGTCGGCTGACCGCCACCACGGACGTCCGGCCGACAGGGCCACCGCTCAGGATGTCCGGCATACGGGCCGTCCCGTACCACACCTCGGTACGGGACGGCCCTTCTGTCTATCCTGACCAGCATGCTGACCATCACCGAGGCCCTGTTCGACCAGATCGTCGCCCACGCCCGCCAGGACCACCCCGACGAGGCGTGCGGCGTCGTCGCGGGCCCCGCCGGCAGTGACCGCCCCGAGCGCTTCATCCCGATGCTCAACGCGGCCCGCTCGCCCACGTTCTACGAGTTCGACTCCGGCGACCTGCTCAAGCTCTACCGCGAGATGGACGACCGCGACGAGGAACCCGTCGTCATCTACCACTCGCACACCGCGACCGAGGCCTACCCCTCCCGCACCGACCTCGCCTACGCGAACGAGCCCGGCGCGCACTACGTCCTCGTCTCCACGGCGGACACCGACGACGCCGGACCCTTCCAGTTCCGCTCCTACCGGATCGTGGAAGGCGAGGTCACGGAGGAGGAGGTCAAGGTCGTAGAGAGCTACTGATCTCACCCATCGGCCGAAAAGCGTCCGGAACGTGAGATCACACTCCGGGGCCCGTACCGGGAATCGATACGATGAGCGCATGGTTCTGAACGACGTGAGCGACAAGACGCCGGGCATGCTGCTCGTGGCGCGGCTGCACGTCGACCTGTGCAGGCTGAAAAGCGCCATCTGTACGCGCTGACCCGCCGTCGTACGGCCGGAGAGCCGCGGCTCCGCAACCGGCGTACCCCCTGCCCCGCCCGCGCTGCCGCGCGTCTTCCGACCTGACTTTCCTTCCGACAGGAGCCCGCAACCATGGCCATCGAGGTCCGCATCCCCACCATCCTTCGCACCTACACCAACGGCGAGAAGGCCGTCGAGGGCGGCGGGGCGACCATTGCCGACCTGTTCGCCGACCTCGAAACCCGTCACGCGGGCATCCGGGCCCGGATCGTGGACGGCGGCGAGCTGCGCCGCTTCGTCAACGTCTACCTCAACGACGAGGACGTCCGCTTCCTCGACGGCATCAACACCAAGCTGACCGACGGCGACAACGTCACCATCCTGCCGGCCGTCGCCGGCGGCATGGCCTGATCGGACACGGTTCCCGATGCGCTACGACTCCCCGCTCGCGGCGGTGGGCAACACCCCTCTGGTGCGCCTGCCGCGGCTCTCGCCGTCCGCGAACGTCCGAATCTGGGCGAAGCTGGAGGACCGCAACCCGACCGGTTCGGTCAAGGACCGGCCCGCCCTCCACATGATCGAGCAGGCCGAGAAGGACGGCAGGCTGACACCGGGCTGCACGATCCTTGAGCCGACCAGCGGCAACACCGGCATCTCCCTGGCCATGGCGGCGAAGCTCAAGGGCTACCGCATGGTCTGCGTGATGCCCGAGAACACCTCGCAGGAACGCCGTGACCTGCTCGGCATGTGGGGCGCCGAGATCATCCCCAGCCCGGCCGCCGGCGGTTCCAACACCGCCGTCCGTGTCGCCAAGGAACTCTCGGCGCAGCACCCGGACTGGGTGATGCTCTACCAGTACGGCAACCCGGACAACGCCGGCGCCCACTACGCCACGACGGGCCCGGAGATCCTCGCCGACCTCCCGTCCATCACCCACTTCGTTGCGGGCCTCGGCACCACCGGCACCCTCATGGGCGTCGGCCGCTACCTGCGCGAGCACAAGCCGGACGTCAAGATCGTCGCCGCGGAGCCGCGCTACGACGACCTCGTCTACGGCCTCAGGAACCTGGACGAGGGCTTCGTACCGGAGCTGTACGACGCCTCCGTCCTCACCACCCGCTTCTCCGTCGGCTCGGCGGACGCGGTCACCCGCACCCGGGAACTCCTCCAGCAGGAGGGCATCTTCGCGGGCGTCTCCACCGGAGCCGCGCTGCACGCCGCGATCGGCGTCGGCAACAAGGCCGTCAAGGCAGGAGAGCCCGCCGACATCGCCTTCGTCGTCGCGGACGGCGGCTGGAAGTACCTGTCGACGGGCGTCTACACGGCGGCGACCACGGAAGAGGCCATCGAGGCACTCCAGGGCCAGCTCTGGGCGTAGCCCGGACCCGGCACCGGCCGCCACAGGCCGTACCGCCGCACCGAGGGGCGCGCGGACCGATCGACGGTCCACGCGCCCTTCGCCGTATCCACGGACCGCGGCGCCCGGCCCTCCGGAGTCTCCACCCAGGGGCCCCGCGCTCCGTCGGGATTTCCGGGCGGGACGGCGAAGCGGCTCAGCGTGCCAGGTACCTGACCTGGTCCTCGCGGCTCAGCGTGCCGGATACCGGAGCTGGTCCTCGCGGCTCAGCGTGCCAGGTACCTGACCTGGTCCCACAGGACCGGATCCACCACACCGACCCGCCGCCGGAAGTCACCGACGGACATCTCGCGCAGCTCGTCCGTCTCCAGGAAACTCGGCCGCCCCCGAGCGTCCCCCACGGCGCCCGGAGGCAGCGGGATCACCCCAGGCCGCTCGTCGTGGTACTTGCTGGTGATCTTCGCGACGGTCACCCGCCTCCCGCGCACCCCCAGCACCAGGCACGGCCGGTCCTTGGCCCCGGGCCCGTCCTCGTAGGGGACGTTCGCCCACCAGATCTCCGCCGCCCGCGGAAGCGGCCCGCCGCGCCCGGTTCCCTCCCGGCGCGGTCCCCGGCCCCGGCCCGGCGGACGCCTCCGAGCGGCCGGCCGGCGCCCGCGGCGCCCCCAGCCGTCCACCAGCGTCGCGACCAGCGCGAGCAGAACCACCGCCGCCAACGCGAGCCACCAGGACGTGTCCACAGCAAAGAAGGTACCGGCGCGCGTGCACCCCTGCCCGCCCTGCGACACCCCCGGCACCCAGGGCCGCTGTACGAACTGATCCAAACGCCGCCCCTCAGGTCCATCCGAACCGGTGACAGCACAGGTGAGTTCGCCCACAACAGCCCCTGGCGGAGGAGCGACCCGCCGTTTTGCGCCTTACGCTCGACGGACCCGCACGACCCCCGTCTCCCCGTTTCCAGCTGTTACCCGCCAGCGGAGGTTTCTGCTTTATGAAGCTCACCGTCGTCGGCTGCTCGGGGTCGTTCCCGTCCGCGGAATCGGCCTGCTCGAGCTACCTCGTAGAGGCCGACGGCTTCCGGCTGCTTCTCGACATGGGCAACGGTGCCCTCGGCGAGTTGCAGCGCCACTGCGGTCTCTACGACCTCGACGCGATCTTCCTGAGTCATCTGCACGCCGACCACTGCATCGACATGTGCGCCTACTTCGTCGCGCGCTACTACCGGCACGACGGCGGCCGCTGCGACCCGCTCCCGGTGTACGGCCCCGAGGGAACCGAGCACCGCCTCACCACGGCCTACGCCGACACCCCCACCGCCTCGTCCATGAGCGAGGTCTTCGACTTCCACACGGTCAAGCCGTCCACCTTCGAGGTCGGGCCCTTCACCGTGCACACCGAACGGGTGGCGCACCCGGTGGAGGCGTACGGCATCCGGGTGGAACACGGCGGACGGTCGTTGACGTACTCCGGTGACAGCGGGGTGACCGGCGCCCTGGACGAACTCGCCCGCGACACGGACCTGTTCCTGTGCGAGGCCGCGTTCACCCACGGCAAGGAGAACATCCCCGGCCTGCACCTCAACGGCCTGGAGGCCGGCGAGACCGCCGCCCGCGCGGGCGCCCGCCGACTGGTCCTCACCCACATCCCCCCGTGGACGGACGCCGACACCAACCTGACGGACGCCCGCTCGGCGTACCGGGGCCCGGTGGAACTGGCGGCACCGGGGGCGACGTACGAGATCTGACGCCCACGGCGTGCGCGAAGGCCCCCGGAGCCAGGTGGTTCCGGGGGCCTTCGCGTGCAGTGGGGGAGGGCTCACGCCTTGGTGAGGTCCTCGAGTTCCTCCTCGGGCTCACGGCCCGGGGTGGGGAGGTTGAACTTGGTGATCGCGAAGCGGAAGACCGTGTAGTAGATCGCCGCGAAGACCAGACCGATCGGAATGATCAGCCAGGGCTTGGTGGCCAGGTTCCAGTTCAGCGCGTAGTCGATGAAGCCCGCGGAGAACGTGAAGCCCGCGTGGACGCCGAGCGCCCAGGTGACCGCCAGGGACAGGGCGGTCAGCACCGCGTGGATCGCGTACAGGAGCGGGGCGATGAACATGAACGAGAACTCGATCGGCTCCGTCACACCCGTCACGAACGAGGTCAGCGCCAGCGAGATCATCATGCCCATCACGGCCTTGCGGCGCTCGGGGCGGGCGGAGTGCGCGATGGCGATCGCGGCGGCCGGCAGACCGAACATCATGATGGGGAAGAAGCCCGACATGAACATTCCGGCGCTCGGGTCACCGGCGAAGAACCGGTTGAGGTCACCGTGGACCACCGTGCCCGCGGAGTTCTTGAAGTCGCCGATCTGGAACCAGGACACGGCGTTCACGAACTGGTGCATGCCGACCGGGATCAGCGCGCGGTTGATGAGACCGAACAGGCCCGCGCCGACCGTGCCGAGACCGGTGATCCACTCGCCGAAGTTGGAGATGCCGGTACCGATCGGCTCCCACACGAGACCAAAGAAGACGCCCATGGCCGTGCCGACGAACGCCATGACGATCGGCACCAGACGGCGGCCGTTGAAGAAGCCGAGCCAGTCCACCAGCTTCTTGCGGTGGTAGCGCTGCCACAGCACGGCGGACAGCAGACCCATGATGATGCCGCCGAGGACACCGGGGTTGTTGTAGGTCGCCGCTATGTCGGCGCCCTTCTGGATCTTCGCCTCGGTGACCGGGAAGGCCTCGAGCACCTTGCTGTAGACCAGGAAGCCGACCAGGGCCGCGAGCGCGGTGGAGCCGTCCGCCTTCTTGGCGAAGCCGATCGCCACACCGATGCAGAACAGCATCGCCAGGTTGTCGAAGATCGCGTGACCGGCGGTGGCGAACACCAGCGTGACCTTGTCGGGCAGGTGCAGCTTCTGTGCGATGTCCGGCACTCCCAGACGCAGCAGGATGCCCGCCGCCGGAAGCACGGCGATCGGCAGCTGAAGGCTGCGGCCGATCTTCTGCAGGCCCTGGAACAGGCCGGATCCCCGCTTCTTCGCGGGTGCCGCCGTTGCGGTGGCGGTGCTCATAGGTTCCTCCATGCGCTGGTGCTGCCGGGGGACGGGAGAGGTACGACAGGGGTCGGCAGCGACCTGTGGTCTACACCACCAGTGGTGTAGACCTGTTTTGTAGCACGGTGAAGGCTGGATAAGGAAGGCACGAATTTTGTGGCCTCGGCCATAACGGGAACAACTGATTCCGTTCATGCCGGAGACCCCCGGACCGAAAGGTCCGGGGGCCTCCACCGTGAGCGGGGAACGCGCGGGGACGATCCGCGCGGTCACCGGCGCGAAGGACTACGCCTTCGTCGTGTCCTCGACGTCCTCCTCCGGCTCCCGCCCCGGAGTCTTCAGATCGAACTTCGTGATCGCGAACCGGAAGATCGCGTAGTACACCGCGGCGAAGCACAACCCGATCGGAATGATCAACCACGGCTTCGTCGCCAGGTTCCAGTTGATGACGTAGTCGATCAGACCCGCGGAGAAACTGAAGCCGTCGTGCACACCCAGCCCCCAACTCACCGCCATCGACACACCGGTGAGCACCGCGTGCACCGCGTACAGCAGCGGCGCGATGAACAGGAACGAGTACTCGATCGGCTCGGTGATGCCCGTGACGAACGACGTCAGCGCCACCGAGAGCATCAGACCGCCGACCTCCTTGCGCCGGTGCGGCTTCGCGGTGTGCGTCATCGCCAGCGCCGCCGCCGGCAGCGCGAACATCATGATCGGGAAGAAGCCCGTGAGGAACTGCCCGGCGTTCGGGTCGCCCGCCAGGAACATGTTGATGTCACCGTGCACCACCTGCCCGTCGGGCTTCGTGAAACTGCCGAACTGGAACCAGATGGGCACGTTCAGGAACTGGTGCAGACCGATCACCAGCAGGGCCCGGTTGGCCAGACCGAACACACCCGAACCCCACGCCCCCAGCCCGACGAGCCAGTCGCTGAAGTTCTCCAGCGCGGTACCGATCGGCGGCCAGACCCACAGACACAACGAGGCGAACAGGATGGAGACGAACGCCATGATGATCGGCACCAGACGCCGCCCGTTGAAGAAGCCCAGCCAGTCCACCAGCTTCGTACGGTGGTAGCGCTGCCAGAAGTACGCCGACAGCAGCCCGATCACGATGCCGCCGAAGACCCCGGGATTCTGGTAAGTGAACTCGACGACCGAGTTGTCCTCCAGCTGACAGCCCAGCGCGATCTTGGCGCTCCCGCCCGGACAGGTCTTCGGAAACGCGCGCAGCACG
Source organism: Streptomyces sp. NPDC005281 (assembly GCF_040607495.1). NCBI lineage: Bacteria > Bacillati > Actinomycetota > Actinomycetes > Kitasatosporales > Streptomycetaceae > Streptomyces > Streptomyces sp. NPDC005281. Next base: position 152,930 of record NZ_JBEXGX010000015.1, read on the forward strand.
TTGTAGTAGACGAGGAAACCCACCACCGCCGCCAGCGCCGTGGAACCGTCCGACTTCTTCGCCATACCGATGGCCACACCGACACAGAACAGCATCGGCAGCCCCAGAGAACCGTCCAGCAGCGCGCCACCCGCCGCGCCGATCACCCTGGACAGGTTGTCCCAGCCGAGCCCCTCCGCACCGAACACGTCCGGCTGACCCAGCCGGTTGAGGATGCCCGCGGCCGGCAGCACCGCGATCGGCAACTGGAGGCTGCGGCCCATCTTCTGAAGCCCCTGGAAAGCCTTGTGCCAGCGGGCGCGCGCTGGCGACACATCACTCACGGCACTCATGGGCGTCCTCCGGGCGGGCCGGTTTGGCGACTGCCCGCCGACTGGTGTAGACCAGTTGACGACGGGTCGCTCTGTCGTGATCGCCATCCTTCGGCACCTACGACATGACCGCTCGCGAAGTTGGGCCAACTGTGGGTTACTGCGAAAAAGCGGTTCTGATCAGGGAGTAAGGACATGGCCACCAAGGCTGAGAAGATCGTCGCCGGGCTCGGCGGCATCGACAACATCGAAGAGGTCGAAGGCTGCATCACCCGCCTGCGCACCGAGGTCAAGGACCCCTCACTGGTCGACGAAGCCGCACTCAAGGCCGCAGGCGCCCACGGAGTCGTCAAGATGGGCACCGCCATCCAGGTCGTCATCGGCACCGACGCCGACCCGATCGCCGCCGACATCGAAGACCTGATGTGAGCGAGGGGACCCACTGAAGCCACCCGGCCCCACGCGCGCCGCACACCGCTTCAGGAACCCCGGCTCACCCGTGAGGGGCTGTTTCCGCCACCGGCGGACAGCCCCTCACGCATGTGCCGATAGGCTCGACGCCATGTCTCGAATCGACGGCCGCACCCCCGAACAGCTGCGCCCCATCACCATCCAGCGTGGCTGGAGCAAGCATGCCGAGGGCTCCGTCCTCGTCTCCTTCGGCGACACCAAGGTCTTCTGCACGGCCTCCGTCACCGAAGGCGTCCCGCGCTGGCGCAAGGGCAGCGGCGAAGGCTGGGTCACCGCCGAATACTCCATGCTCCCCCGCGCCACCAACACCCGCGGCGACCGCGAATCCGTCCGCGGCAAGATCGGCGGCCGCACCCACGAGATCAGCCGCCTCATCGGCCGCTCCCTGCGCGCCGTCATCGACTACAAGGCACTCGGCGAGAACACCATCGTCCTCGACTGCGACGTCCTCCAGGCCGACGGCGGCACCCGCACAGCCGCCATCACCGGCGCCTACGTCGCCCTCGCCGACGCCGTCACCTGGGCCCAGGGCAAGAAGCTCATCAAGCCCGGCCGCAAGCCGCTCACCGGCACCGTCTCCGCCGTCTCCGTCGGCATCGTCGGCGGCGTCCCCCTCCTCGACCTCCGCTACGAGGAGGACGTCAAGGCCGACACCGACATGAACGTCGTCTGCACCGGCGACGGCCGCTTCGTCGAGGTCCAGGGCACCGCCGAGGCCGAGCCCTTCGACCGCAAGGAGCTCAACGCCCTCCTCGACCTCGCCGTCGCGGGCTGCGACGAACTCGCCGCCATCCAGCGCGCGGTACTCGAAGAGACCGGCGAGGCAACCGCGGGTTAACCCTTCGCGTTCTTATGGGTACGGGCGTACGGTCCAGCCGTGCGCCCGCCGGCCCCTTCGGGCGGATCGGGCCGACCGCACAGCGGACCGGTGCGGTGCGCCGTCGTGGCCGCACCACATACGCCCACGGGGAGGGACCGTTCCATGGCCGCGCGCCACCGCAACCGCCGCCGCACCGCCGCACTCGCCGTCGTCGCCGTACTCGCCGTCCTGCCGGCGACCGTCGGCTGCGACGCGGTCAACAAGGCGCTCGACTGCGTGCAGACCGCCGACTCCATAGCCGACAGCGTCACCGCGCTCCAGCAGGCCGTCGAGAACGCGGCGAACGACCCGACGCAGACCGACGCGTCCCTCAACGCCATAGAGAACAACCTCGGCAAGATCGGCGACAAGACCGACAACGCCGACGTCAACAAGGCGGTCGACGACCTGAACAAGGCCGTCGCGAACGTCCGCACCGCCGTCAAGAACGGCGACACCGCCCCCGACATCAGCCCCGTCACGGCAGCGGCGGGCGAACTGACGAAGGTGTGCACGCCGTAGCGGCCGACCGGGCCCCTGGCCTGAGACGAGCGGTGGCGCCGTCGGGTACCGGTTCCGGGCGGGGCCCGGGGCGGGTTGCGGGGCCGTCGGCGCGCCAGTTTCGGGCGGGGGCCTGGGGCTGTCTGCGAGGCCGTCAGGTACCGGTTTCGGGCGGGAGTCCCGGGGCGGACTGCGGGTCCGTCAGGAACCAGTCCCGGGCGGGGGTCCCGGGGTGGTCTGTGGGTCCGTCAGGAACCGGGCCCGGGCCCGGTTCGGAGATACTGGCGACCATGACCCGCCTGATCCTCGCCACCCGCAACGCCGGAAAGCTCACCGAGTTGAAGGCGATCCTCGCCGACGCAGGGCTCACCCATGACCTCGTCGGCGCGGACGCCTACCCCGACATCCCCGACGTCAAGGAAACCGGCGTCACCTTCGCCGAGAACGCACTGCTCAAGGCCCACGCCCTCGCCCAGGCCACCGGACTGCCCGCCGTCGCCGACGACTCGGGCCTGTGCGTCGACGTCCTGAACGGCGCCCCCGGCATCTTCTCCGCCCGCTGGACCGGCCGGCACGGCGACGACCGGGCCAACCTGGACCTGCTCCTCGCCCAGCTCTCCGACATCGACGCCCCCCACCGGGGCGCCCACTTCGCCTGCGCGGCGGCGCTCGCCCTGCCGGACGGCACGGAACGCGTGGTCGAGGGCCAGCTCCTGGGTACCCTCCGCCACACCCCCGCAGGCAAGAACGGCTTCGGCTACGACCCGATTCTCCAGCCCGAGGGCGACACCCGCACCTGCGCGGAACTGACCCCCGAGGAAAAGAACGCGATCAGCCACCGGGGCAAGGCGTTCCGGGCACTGGTGCCGGTGGTGCGGGAGCTGTTGGGCTGAGATACGGAGAGGGGCCGCCTTGCGGGGCGGCCCCTCTGCGCGTGCGGCCGGTGGGACTTGAACCCACACGGGCTTTCGCCCACGGGCTCCTAAGGCCCGCGCGTGCTGCCAATTTCGCCACGGCCGCTCAAAAACGGTCATCGCGCTCGACCGGTGGCATTCAGTGTACGGGGACGACAGGTCACCCGGCGAGAGGTGCCTTTCCCTTCTGACGGCACCACGTCTCCGTCAGCGAATGACAGTTGGGACACAGGTATCGCAGATTCTCCCTGCGGTTGTCACGCCAGTCCCCATTGACATGGTCGATCTGCAAGGTGATCGGGCGGCCCAGCCATTCACCGGTATTGCCGCACCCCGTGCACGCGTAGGGCACCCCCACTTCGCTCATGGCTCGGTGGAGCCGGGTCCTGTTGGTCCGTCCGGCCTGGTCCGGCAGGACAACCAGTACCCGATGCGCAGTTGGCGAGGAAGGCGGGCGCTCCGGCCTCCCCCAGGCACGACGCTTGAAATGGCTGGTGTCGATACGGAGACGGGAGGCTGCGCGCCGGACGCGCCGGTGATTCGTGTCGTTGACGTCCATACCGAGATCGCGCATGACATCGGCATAGCTGGTGGAGCCCCGCACGGCACTGCGCAACCTGTCCTCGGGAATCGGTGTACGCCGGTAGGAGAAGTGCCCGATTTCGACACCGTGGACTGCCGGCATCCGGCTCAGAGTCGCGCGCGACCGGCTGTCGTCCGGAACGCCCAGAGCGCGAGCCACGCCCCGCACGCTCGCAGCCGTGGCCGCGGCTGTCCTGAGTTCCTCCGAAGTGAAGGGCAGGTCCAACTCGGGCCGATCCATGCCCGGGAAGTGCCTGATGTCGATGCCTGCCGCGCTGATGCGGCGTCGAATGTGGGAAAGCGTTCCTGTGGCCGGGGTGGCACCCAGTTTCAGGGCCACTTCGCGCAGCGAGGACGACGAGGCGGCGGCTTCCGAGATGGCCGCATCCGGGTACTTGCGCCACGGGCTGCTTGGCGAAGTGGCGTGTGTCGAGTCCGTGGAACGCCACCTTCTCCTGGAGCACGCGGCGTTGGCCTCCACTCGGCCTGAGATCGAGCCGCCGCATCAGATCGGTCCAGTTGCGCGCCTCTGCGACGACCGGCGCGAGGCGTTCCCTGTCGTACGGGTCCGGTTCCGGCACGACATGGCCAGGAGCGGTCTTCGTCGCCCGTTCCGCTGTTCTCCGCCCGCTCATGCACCCCTCCGTTCTCGGCCGCGCGTTCGCGGCCTCGTACGGGCTGACGAACCGTTTATCGGACGGTTACGCCCTGTGAGGGGTGTTCGGGGTGGGATCAGTGCCCCGATGTCGCCTTCAGGCCCACTACCGACACCAGGAGCAGGCAGATGAAGAAGATGCGGGCCGCCGTCATGGGTTCGCCGAGGATGGTCATGCCCAGGATCGCCGCGCCCGCCGCGCCGATGCCTACCCAGACGCCGTAGGCCGTGCCGATGGGGAGGGACTTGGCGGCGTACGAGAGAAGGACCATGCTCGCCACGATGCCCGCGCCGGTGAGGATGCTCGGGACCGGGCGGGTGAAGCCGTCGGTGTACTTCATCCCGATCGACCAGCCCACTTCGAGGAGACCGGCGACGATCAGCAGAACCCAGGCCATGACGCATACCTCCGAGAGACGGGCGGCGGGGTGCGTCGTCTTTGCCAGGCCCGGTACGGCGCGTCTCGTCGGGGTCCTTCCATGGTAGCAAAAGAATGGCAAAAGGGGCCGGTGACCATGGTCACCAGCCCCTCCAGGCGTTCTGCGCCCTACAAATACAGGCCCGTCGAGTCCTCGGAGCCCTCGAAGCGGTCCGCGGCCACGGCGTGCAGATCCCGCTCGCGCATCAGCACGTAGGCGATCCCGCGCACCTCGACCTCGGCCCGGTCCTCGGGGTCGTACAGGACCCGGTCGCCCGGCTCGACCGTACGGACGTTCTGCCCGACCGCGACGACGTCGGCCCAGGCGAGGCGGCGGCCCACGGCCGCCGTCGCGGGGATCAGGATGCCGCCGCCCGAGCGCCGCTCGCCCTCGGCGGCGTCCTGCCGCACCAGCACGCGGTCGTGCAGCATCCGGATGGGCAGCTTGTCGTCATGGGTGCTGTGCGTTTCACGGTTGGCGCTCACGCCCTGAACCTACCTGTCCCGGCCGCTTTCGTACGCGCGCGGGTCAGCCCTTGCGGCGCCGCGCGCCCACCACGAGCAGTCCGACGAGTCCGGCCGCGGCCAGGGCCACCGGCACGATGCGCTCCAGCCGGGGCGCGCCCTCCTCCGTGACGAACTGCCCCTTCACGTCGCCGACGACACGGTTGACACCGACGTAGGCGCGTCCCAGGGTGTGGTCGATGTTCGAGGCGACCTTCGCCCTGGCGTCTCCGACGATCGTCTTCGGGTGCACCCGTACGCCGATCTCGTCGAGCGTGTCGGCGAGCGTTGTGCGGCGGTGCTTGATGTCCGCCTCGATCTGCGCCGGAGTCCTGGTATCCGGCGTTCTCGACGTATCCGACACCGCGCTGCCTCCGTGGTCGTGTTGTGACTCCCTGATTCGGACAGTCTGTCAGTTCGTACCGGACCGCACCCCTCGGCACCCCCCATTACGCTCGTCCGTATCCATTTCATCTTCCCGGCCACGTGAGGTTCCGATGAGTGAGCGACTTCAGCCCGGCGACACCGCCCCCGCCTTCAGCCTGCCCGACGCCGACGGCAACGAGGTCTCCCTGGCCGACCACAAGGGCCGCAAGGTCATCGTCTACTTCTACCCGGCGGCCCTGACTCCCGGCTGCACGAAGCAGGCCTGCGACTTCACGGACAACCTGGAGCTGCTGGCGGGCGCCGGTTACGACGTGATCGGTGTCTCCCCGGACAAGCCCGAGAAGCTGGCCAAGTTCCGTGAGAAGGAGTCCCTGAAGGTCACCCTGGTCGGCGACCCGGACAAGACGGTCCTGGAGGCGTACGGGGCCTTCGGCGAGAAGAAGCTGTACGGCAAGACGGTCGTCGGTGTCATCCGTTCCACGGTGGTCGTGGACGAGGAGGGCAAGGTCGAGCGGGCGCTGTACAACGTGAAGGCGACCGGTCACGTGGCGAAGATCATCAAGGATCTGGGGATCTGACGGCTTCGCGGGGTGCGGGCCGGTTCAGTGCCTCGGATGCCCCGGTGTGAGCCCGCTCCCCGGTTCCCGGCCCGCTGTCGTGCCGGTGGCGCCGCCCTGCTTGGTGCCGCCGGTCGTGGTTGATCCGGTGGCACCGCCGCCCGTGGTGGTGCCACCGGTGCGAGTGCCGCCCGTGTGCGTGCCACCCGCGGCGCCGGTCGTGCCGGTCGAGCCGCCCGAGGTGTCGGTGTCGCCTGTGGTCCGGCCGTGGGTCTGTCCCCGCGTCGGGCCGTGGCCCGGTGTCCGTCCGTTCGGCGGCGCCGGCCTGCTGCCGTTGGCCCCTCCCTGGGTTCCGTCCAGGCCCTGGCCGCCGTCGGCGGTGCCGCCGCTGTCCTGGCCGCCGGTGGTGTCGGTCGTGCCGGGGTCGTAGAACGAGTCGTCCGGTTCCTCCGCGCCCGGCTGGAGCTGGAGGTCGAAGTCCGCGGCCTCGGTCCCGCTCAGGGCTTCCTGGGTGAACTGGGCCCAGATCTGCGCGGGGTAGCCGCCGCCGTTGACGCGGGCCTGGCCGAGCGCGCCGTACAGGGACTTGTGGGCGCCGGTGCCGGGGTCCTGGCCCATGACGGCGACGACGGTGGCGAGGTCGGGGGTGTAGCCGGCGAACCACGCGGCCGTGTCCTCCTCCGCCGTGCCGGTCTTGCCGGCGGCGGGCCGGCCCGCGTTCTGCGCGGCCTGTCCGGTGCCGCCGTCGACGACGCTCTGGAGCATGGAGGTCGTCGTGTCGGCCGCCTCGCGGCTCACGGCCTGCCGGTCGGCCGGGCCCTGGGCCGGCAGTTTCACGTTCTCCGACCCCTCCTTGGTGATCTTCTCGACGAGGGTGTACGCCCCGTGCCTGCCGTGGTTGGCGAGCGTGGCGTACGCCTCCGCCATGTCGAGGACGCTGGCGGTGGCCGGGCCGAGCGCGATGGAGGGGGAGGCGGTCAGGTCGGGGGTGTCGGCGGGCAGGCCCAGGGCCACGGCGGTGTGCTCCACGTTCACGGGGCCGACGTCGACGGCCATCTGCGCGTACACCGAGTTGACCGACCTGTCGGTGGCGGTGCGTACGGAGATGTCGCCGTAGGACTCGCCGTCTTCGTTCTCCGGTGCGTAGGCGCCGCCGTTCCAGCCCCGCACGGGACGCCGGTCGGTGCCGTCGTAGACGGTGTTCGGGTTGATGGGGCGGCCGTCCTCGGTCTGTGAGCCGTTCTGGACGGCCGAGGCGAAGACGAACGGCTTGAAGGTGGAGCCGACCTGGTAGTCGCGGCGGGTGGCGTTGTTGACGTACTGCTTGGTGTAGTCGATGCCGCCGTACATCGCGCGGACCTTGCCGCTTGAGGGGTCGATGGCGACGCCGCCGGCGCGGACGTAGGTGTCCACCTTGCGGTTCTTCTTGTCGAGCCGGTCCATCACCTGGTCGTTCACGGCCTGTACGAAGGCGTCCTGCTTGGGCTTCTGGAGGGTGGTGGTGATGCGGTAGCCGCCGCGGGTGAGGGTGTCCTCGTCGAGAATCCCGTTCGAGGTCAGATAGGCGGTCACGGCCTGGACGAGGTAGCCGCGCTGGCCCGACAGACCCGCCGATCCCTTGGCCTGCCGGGGCATCGGGAAGGAGACCCGGTCGCGCGCGGCCCGGGTCAGCCACTTCTGTTTGACCATGCCGTCGAGGACGTAGTTCCAGCGGGCGAGGGCCCCGGCCCTGTTCTCGGGGTGTGCGATCACGTCGTACTCGCTGGGCGCGTTGAGCAGGGCGGCGAGATAGGCGCCCTGGCCGACGGTGAGGTCCCGGGCGTTCACGCCGTAGTAGGCCTGGGCCGCGGCCTGGATGCCGTAGGCGTTGCGGCCGTAGTAGCTGGTGTTGAGGTAGCCCTCCAGGATCTCGTCCTTGCTCTTCTCCCGGTCGAGCTTGACGGAGATGAAGAACTCCTTCACCTTCCGGGTGACGGTCTGTTCCTGGCCCAGGTAGTAGTTCTTGACGTACTGCTGGGTGATGGTCGAGCCGGACTGTCTGCCCTTGCCGGTGACGGTGTTCCAGCCGGCGCGGAGCATCGCCTTGGGGTCGATGGCGGACTCGCTGTAGAAGTCGCGGTCCTCGGCGGCGAGGGTGGCGTGCTGGGCGTCCTTGGAGATGTGCTCGAGTGCGACGTTCTCGCGGTTGACGTCGCCGTCGCGGGCGAGCTGGCTGCCGTCGGCGTACAGGAAGACGTTGCTCTGCTTGACCGCGGCGGCGTTCGCGGAGGGGATGCGGACGAGGAAGTAGCCGAGCGCGAAGAGGCCGGTCAGGAGCAGTGCCGTGCCGAGGATCGTGCCGAGCACCATGCGCCAGGTCGGGAGGAGCCGGCGCAGCCCGGTCCGCTTCGGCCGCTGTTTCCCCTTCCCTTTCCCTTTCGGCTTTCCTTTCGGCTTCTGCTTCGTGCCGGGGCTGCCCGGTCCGGCTCCCGACCCCGGCCGCGGGCCTGTCTGCGGTCCCGCCGCGGGGGCCGGGTCCGGGCGGGCGCCCGCCTCCGGTTCCCTGGGCGCCCAGCCCTGGCTGCGCTGCTGCGGCTCGTCGCTCATCTGATCGCCGGACTCCTGTTTCGCGTCGTACGGTCCCGTACGCCCTCGTATGTCTGGTGCGCCCCGTATTGAAGACTCTCGCACCATGTGTTCTGTTCCCCGATCCGGCACGCGTCGCGCCGGAAAATGCCTGGCGGGCCGTGTCCGGCCGGGACTAGGCTCCTGCGTTTTGGCTCAACGCCGACGAAAGGGACGGGTTGTGGGCACGGCGCGGTTGTACGCGGCTGTCGCGGGCAGCGGGTTCCGGCGGTACGCCACCTATCGGGTCGCCACCGCCGCGGGCGTCTTCACCAACACGGTTTTCGGCCTGATCCTGGCGTATCTGTTCATGGCCCTGTGGGACAGCAAGCCGCACCTCGGCGGCTACGACCAGGCGCAGGCGCTCACCTATGTGTGGGTCAGCCAGGGTCTGCTGATGGTCGTCGCGATGATGGGCGGCGGCTTCGAGGACGAACTGATCGAGCGCATCCGTACGGGTGACATCGCGATCGACCTGTACCGGCCGGCCGACCTCCAGCTGTGGTGGCTCGCGCAGGACATGGGCCGGGCGCTGTTCCATCTGCTGGGCCGCGGAGTGGTCCCGCTCCTGTTCGGGGCGCTCGTCTTCGACCTCGCGCTGCCCTCGGACCCGCTGACGTGGCTCGCCTTCCTGGTCGCGGTTGCGCTCGGGGTGGTCGTCGGGTTCGCGATCCGTTTCCTGGTGGCCCTGTCCGCGTTCTGGCTGCTGGACGGTGCGGGGGTCGCTCAGCTGACCTCCATCGCGGGCATCTTCTGCTCGGGGATGCTGCTGCCGCTGAACGTCTTTCCGGGCGCGCTCGGCGAGGTCGTACGGGCGCTGCCCTGGTCGTCGCTGATCCAGGCACCGGTGGACGTCCTGCTCGGCACGGCGGATCCGCTGAGCACGTACGCGGCGCAGGCCGCCTGGGCGGTCGGACTGCTGGCGGCCGGACGGCTGGTGCAGTCGGTGGCGACGCGAAGGGTGGTGGTCCAGGGTGGCTGACCCGGTGGATCGGGGGACGGGGGTCGTGACGGGTCCGGCGGAGGATCGGGGGGCGGGAGTCGTGACAGGTCCGGCGGAGGATCGAGGGACGGGAGTCGTGAAAGGTCCGGCGGAGGTCCATGAGACGGCGGTCCATGAGACGTCGGTTCGTGAGGCAGCGGTCCATGAGACGCCAGGTCGTGAGGCAGCGGTCCGCGAGACGGCTGGTCGTGAGGCAGCGGTCCGGGCGGTGGACCCCCACCCGTTCGAGCGGCAGGGCGCGTACGAGCGGTTGCGGGACGGGCTGCGTGCCTACCGGCTGATCACCGCGATGTGGATCCGCTCCACGATGGCCTACCGGGCCTCCTTCGTGATGACCGCCTTCGGGAACTTCGCGGCGACCGCCCTCGATTTCGCGGCGATCCTGCTGATGTTCTCGCGGGTCGAGCGGCTCGGCGGTTACAGCCTGCCCGAGGTCGCCCTGCTCTACGGGGTGTCCGGTGTGGCGTTCGGGTTCGCGGACCTCGCGCTCGGCTCGATGGACAGGCTCGGGCGCCGGGTGCGCGACGGCACGCTGGACACCCTGCTGGTGCGTCCCGTGCCCGTGCTCGCGCAGGTCGCCGCGGACCGTTTCGCGCTGCGCCGCCTCGGCCGCATCACCCAGGGACTGCTCGTCCTCGGGTACGCGCTCACCGTCCTCGACATCCACTGGACACCGCTGAAGGTGCTGATGATGCCGATGATGCTGCTCAGCGGCGCGGCGATCTTCTCGGCGGTGTTCGTGGCGGGCGCGGCCTTCCAGTTCGTCGCCCAGGACGCCTCCGAGGTGCAGAACTCCTTCACGTACGGCGGCAATACGCTCCTTCAGTACCCGCCGACCGTCTTCGCCAAGGACATGCTGCGCGGGGTGACGTTCGTCCTCCCGCTCGCCTTCGTCAACTGGCTGCCCGCGCTGTACGTGCTGGGGCGGCCCTATCCGCTCGACCTGCCGGAGTGGGTCGCGTTCGCGCCACCGCTAGTGGCGGCGCTGTGCTGCGCGCTCGCCGGGATCGCCTGGCGCGCGGGGCTGCGCGCCTACCGGAGTACGGGAAGTTAGGAGAATTGGGCGTGGCCATCGCCACAGACAGTCAGTCGGCCGGTCCGGGCGGGGAGCCGGGGCCGCGGCCCGGGTTCATCGAACTGGACGGGGTCGAGAAGGTCTTCGACGTGCGCAAGAAGACGGGGTTCCTGCGCGGCGAGCGGCGGCAGGTGCGGGCCGTCGACTCGATCTCGTTCTCCGTCGCGCGCGGCGAGATGGTCGGTTACATCGGCCCGAACGGTGCCGGCAAGTCGACCACGATCAAGATGCTCACCGGCATCCTCACCCCGTCCGCCGGCCGGCTGCGGGTCGCCGGTCTCGACCCGTCGCGGGAGCGCACCCGGGTCGCGCGCCGGATCGGGGTCGTGTTCGGGCAGCGTACGACGCTGTGGTGGGACCTTCCGCTGATCGACTCCTACCGGCTCATGCACCGGATGTACCGGGTGCCGGACGCGCGGTTCCGGGAGAATCTCGACCGCTGTGTCGAACTCCTTGAGCTGGGGCCCCTGTTGGACGTGCCCGTGCGCCAGCTGTCGCTGGGGCAGCGGATGCGCGGTGACATCGCGGCGGCCCTGCTGCACGATCCCGAGGTGCTCTATCTCGACGAGCCGACGATCGGGCTGGACGTGGTCAGCAAGGTGCGGGTCCGGGAGTTCCTGCGGGACCTGAACGCCGAGCGCGGCACGACCGTCCTGCTCACCACGCACGATCTGACCGACATCGAGCAGCTGTGCCGACGGGTGATGGTCATCGACCACGGGCGGCTGATGTACGACGGCGCGCTGAGCGGGCTGCACGAGGTGGGGGAGAGCGAGCGGACCCTGGTCGTGGATCTGGAGCGGGAACTGCCCCCGATCGAGGCGGAGTCGGCGCGCGTGGTGAAGGTGGAGGGGCCGCGCCAGTGGCTCGCGTTCCCGGCCTCGATGTCGGCCGCTCCGCTGGTGGCACGGATCGCGGCGGAGTATCCGCTGGTGGACCTCTCGGTGCGGGAGCCGGACATCGAGGCGGTCATCAGCCGTATGTACGCGGGGAAGACGGTGCTGTAGGGGGCGGTTGCGAGGGCGGGGGACCTCGTAGGCTGCTGTCCATGGCCGACGAACTCCCGGAGCTGCGTGCCTCCGACGCCGATCGTGAACGAGTCTCCGAGCAGCTGAGGGACGCCCTCGCGGAGGGCCGTCTTGACATGGAGGAGTTCGAGGAGCGGCTGGAGGCGACGTACGCGGCCCGTACCTACGGGGAGTTGGCGCCGATCACCCGTGATCTGCCGGGGGCGGTGCCGGCCCCTCGGGTCTCCATGGTCAAGGAGCCTTTGGACGACGGTAGTTGGGGCTCTCGTATCGTCGGTGGTGAGGGTTCGTCCTCGTGGGGCGTGGCGGTTCTTTCCGGGTTCGAGCGCAAGGGCCGCTGGACGGTGCCGAGGCGTTTCAACTGCTTCGCCTTCATGGGCGGTGGTGAGATCGACCTGCGCGAGGCGAACTTCGCGGACCGTGAGGTCGTCATCAACTGTGTCGCTTTCATGGGCGGGTTGAACGTCGTCGTGCCGCCCGGGGTCGAGGTCGTCGTCCGCGGTATCGGCATCATGGGCGGCTTCGACCATCGTGAGGAGGGCCGGCCGGGCGACCCGGGCGCGCCTCGGGTGGTCGTCACGGGCTTCGCCTTCTGGGGTGGTGTGGGCGTCGAGCGCAAGGTCACCCGTGCCGAGCGCCAGCGTCTCAAGGACGAGCGCCGCCAGGAGAAGCTGGAGCGCCGCGAGGCCCGCAAGGAGTTGCAGGGCTCGCGGGACGGTGGCCTCGGTGACATGTACGACGCGCTCGACGAGGCCCGTGACCTGATGCGCGAGCACCACGACGAGCGCCGTGATCGTCACGAGGAGCGCAGGGAGCGGCACCGCGAACGCCGGGAGGACCGCCACCGGCGGCGCGACGACTACTGAAACTCTCGCGCCGGCGGCTGTTGAACTCCCGTGAGTGCGGAGGCGGTTACGGTGGTGCGGCCTTCTCGCGGATCACAGTTCCGCCGGAACAGTTGCCCTCCTCGCGGATCACAGTTCCGCCGGAACCGATCCCTTCAGGGCCTTCAGGTCGAACACCTCGGCCATCCGCCTGAACCCCTTGTCGCTGGGGTGCAGATGATCGCCCGAGTCGTAGTCGGGCCGCAGCCTGCGCGGGTTGTACGGGTCCCGCAGCGCCGCGTCGAAGTCGACGTAGGCGTCGTACACCTTCCCGGCCCGGATCTCCGCGTTCACGGCCTGGCGTACGGCCTCCCGCGCGTCCGTGGAGCCGCGGTGCCCCTGGAAGGGCATCAGGGTGGCGCCGACGACCCGCAGTCCACGGGCGTGCGCCTGTCGCACCAGGGTCCGTAGTCCGTCGGTCACGGTGCTCGGGTCGACCTGGTTCGGGTTGCGCAGGATGTCGTTGACGCCGAGGTCGATGACGACGGCCTTGACGTTCGTACGGTCGAGCACGTCACGTCCGAACCGGCTCAGCCCGCTGGGGTTGTCGGCCGGCCGGCCGGACCCCGCGGCGAGGATCTGGTTCCCGCTGATGCCCTGGTTGACGACGCTGTAGCGGGGCGTGTCACCGGATCCGGCCGAGGCGCGCAGCCGCTCCGCGAGGACGTCGGTCCAGCGGCGGTCGGCTCCCACGGTGGAGGTGATGCCGTCGGTGAGCGAGTCGCCGAGGGCGACGACGGTGCCCACGGACTCGTCGCTGAGCACGTCGAGCGCGGTCAGATAGCGCCAGTACGGGCTCTGTTGGGTGTACGGGCCGGCGCTCACGTCCTCCGTGCGGTCGCCTTCGGCCACGTACGAGATCTGCTGGGCGCGCGGGTGGTAGGTGACCGGTCCCGACGGGGTCGGCGAGTACGTCGTGACGAGGACGTCCACGCCGTGCGGGATGCGCACGCGTACGGCGTCGCTCATGACCTGTCCGCCGGCCGCGACGACGGCCGTCGTGGCGCCGTCGAACGTGAGGCGGCGCATGGTGCCGGCCGCGGCGGCGGCGTCGTTCGCGGTGGCGGCGACGGCGATCGTGGCGTGCGTGACGACCAAGGGAGTCTGTCCGTAGAGATTGGACAGCGTGATGCGGGCACTCGTACCCCCGGCGGCCGTGTGCACGACGTTGCGTACGGAGCGGCCCGCCAGTCCGTCCGGCTCCGTGCCGGGCTCGGCTCCGGCCGGGGAGGCGGACCAGGCGCCGACCCAGGTGCCGGTGGAGGCGGGTGCGGCGTCGTGCGACGTACGGCCACCGGCGACGGCTGCCTTGGCGGCGTGGCCGTCGTCGGCCGCGACGCCGATGTATATGGCTGCGGAAAGGACCACGACCGCGGCAAGGATCGCGGCGAGCAGGGCATAACCGTGACGCTTGGTCATGCGGTGCGTTTCTCCTCGGACGAGGGAGCCCGAGGCTCCGATGTGATCACTCCATGATGCGTCATGGGGTGGGAGGACCTCGACGCGCCCCCTGGGCCCCCTGGTCGATTCCCCATCCGAACAGACGCCGGGAACTCCTGCGCCGTTCCAGGAGTCGGTGAGGAAGAGAGGGAGAAAGGGAGAAAGGGACAATGTGTACGGGGTGCGACGTGGCCTGCGAACGGGTGGAGTGAATGGAACGCACGAATTCGGGTGAAGCGGACGGCACGGAGCAGCATGCCCACCCCGACACCACGACGAACGCAGGCGCCTCCGGCGGCAACACCGGGGACTCGGCGGACGCCGGAGTTTCCGGACAGGTTGGGCACGCCGGGCGCACCGGGGATGCCGGAACCGCTTCGGACCCGGTGACCGGCCGGACGGCCTCCGGGCCGCCGGGGCGGGCGATGAACACCTTCAGCCCCGCCGACGAGGAGAAGCGCCGCGGAGTGCGCCGGATGAAGGCGACCGCGACCGGCCTGCTGCTCTTCGTCGCCCTCGTCTACGTCCTGGCCAAGTGGGCCTCCAACGAGGGCGCGGGCGCCTGGGCCGGCTATGTCGCGGCGGCCGCCGAGGCGGGCATGGTCGGCGCGCTGGCCGACTGGTTCGCGGTCACGGCCCTCTTCCGGCACCCGCTCGGCCTGCCCATCCCGCACACGGCGATCATCCCCACCAAGAAGGACCAGCTGGGCGTCTCGCTGGGCGAGTTCGTCGGCGAGAACTTCCTCTCCGAGGAGGTCGTCCGCCAGCGGCTGCGCGCGGTGGGCATCGGCAGCAGACTGGGAGCCTGGCTCGCCGACCCCGATCACGCGGACCGGGTCACGGCCGAACTGGCCGCCGCGCTCAGGGGCGCGCTGACCGTGCTCCGCGACTCCGACGTCCAGGCCGTCGTCGGCGAGGCGATCACCCGCCGCGCGGACGCCCAGGAGATCGCGCCCGGCATGGGGAAGATGCTGGAGAAGATCGTCGTGGACGGCGGCCACAGACGCTTCGTCGACCTGGTGGTCGCCCGCGCCCACGACTGGCTGGTCTTCCACGACGCCCAGGTGATGGACGCCGTCCAGGGCGGCGCGCCCGGCTGGACCCCCCGTTTCGTCGACAAGAAGGTCGGCGAACGCGTCTACCGCGAGCTGCTCCGCTTCGTCACCGAGATGCGCGACTCCCCGTCCCACCCGGCCCGCGGCGCCCTCGACCGGTTCCTCACCGACTTCGCCTCCGATCTCCAGTCCGACACCGACACCCGCGCGCGCGTGGAGCGCCTCAAGGGCGAGGTGCTGGGCCGCGGCGAGGTCCAGGACCTGATCGCCTCCGCCTGGACGGCCGTACGGTCGATGATCGTGTCCGCGGCCGAGGACGAGCGCAGTGAACTGCGGCTGCGCGTACGGGCGTCCCTGCTGTCCCTGGGCGCCCGGATGGCCACCGAACCCAAGCTCCAGGCCAAGGTCGACAGCTGGGTGGAGGGCGCCGCGGTGTATGTCGTGACGACGTATCGCAAGGAGATCACCTCGCTCATCACGGACACGGTCGCGGGCTGGGACGCCGAGCACACCACACGGAAGATCGAGGCGCACATCGGCCGCGACCTCCAGTTCATCCGCATCAACGGCACGGTGGTCGGCTCGCTGGCCGGACTGCTCATCTACGTGGTGTCGCGGGCCCTGGGGGCTTGACCGGCCGAACTGCGGGAACACGGACGGGGTTCGCCCGACGGAGAGGGAACCCCATGTCCGACCCGGCCGCATCGGCCCCCGTCCCCGCTGCCACCGGCACGGTCACCACGAACGTGCCCTCCCGCCTGGACCGGCTGCCCTGGTCCCGCTGGCACTGGATGATCGTGATCGGCCTGGGGACCGTCTGGATCCTGGACGGCCTGGAGGTCACGACCGTCGGCAACATCGCGGGCCGGCTCTCCGAGCCGGGCAGCGGCCTGTCCATCTCCTCGGCGCAGGTCACCGGTATCGCGGCGGCGCTCTATGTGGCGGGTGCCTGCGCGGGCGCCCTGTTCTTCGGCTGGCTGACCGACCGGCACGGCCGCAAGAAGCTCTTCATGATCACGCTGGTCGTCTACCTCTCGGCGACGGCCCTCACCGCCCTGTCCTTCGACGCCTGGTGGTTCTTCACCTTCCGCTTCCTCACCGGCTTCGGCATCGGCGGCGAGTACGCGGCGATCAACTCGGCGATCGACGAGCTCATCCCGGCCCGGTTCCGCGGCCGCGTCGACCTGATCATCAACGGCACCTACTGGCTCGGAGCGATCGGCGGTGCGCTGCTGTCGATCGTCATGCTGAACACGGACATCTTCCCCAAGGACCTCGGCTGGCGGCTGACCTTCGGCCTCGGTGTGGTCCTCGGTCTGGTGATCCTGCTGGTCAGGCGGCATGTGCCGGAAAGTCCGCGCTGGCAGTTCATCCACGGCCGCGGTGGGCAGGCGGAGGAACTGGTCGCCTCCGTCGAGGAGGAGATCGAGGAGGAACGGGGTGAACCGCTGCCACCGGCGGAGGGCGAGATCACCATCGAGCAGCGCAAGAGCATCGGCTTCGGCGTGATCGCGAAGACGGTCTTCGGCCGGTACCCGAAACGCGCCGTGCTCGGCCTCGCCCTCTTCGTCGGCCAGGCCTTCCTCTACAACGCGATCACCTTCGGCTTCGGCTCCATCCTCACCACGTTCTTCGACGTGCCCACCGGCGGCACCGGCTACTACTTCGCCGTCATCGCGGCCGGCAACTTCCTCGGCCCGCTGCTGCTCGGCAAACTCTTCGACACCCTGGGCCGCCGGGTGATGATCTCCTCGACCTATCTGCTCTCGGGTCTGCTGCTCTTCGTCACCGCCTGGCTCTTCGACCAGGGCACCCTGACCGCGGTGACGATGACGGCCTGCTGGTGCGTGGTGCTGTTCTTCGCGTCGGCGGGAGCCTCCAGCGCGTATCTCACCGTCTCCGAGATCTTCCCCATGGAGACCAGGGCGATGGCCATCGCCTTCTTCTACGCCATCGGTACCGCGGCCGGAGGTATCAGCGGCCCGCTGGTCTTCGCCGACCTCACGAAGTCCGGCGTCGTCGCCGACACGGTGCTCGCGTTCCAGATCGGCGCGTCCCTGATGTGCGCCGCTGGCCTGGTCGCCGTGTTCCTCGCGGTCAAGGCCGAGCGCCGCTCCCTGGAGGACATCGCCGCACCCCTGTCGACGGCCCCCGCGACGGCCGACGCCTCCTCGTCGACGTCCACCGCGCAGGCGACGTGAGTGGTCCGGGGCGCGTGGTCCGGGGTGCCCGTGCGCGAGGCGCGGGCGTGTAGTCCTTGCCGGGGTGCCGGGGTGCCGGGGTGCCGGGGTGCCGGGGTGCCGGGGTGCCGGGGTGCCGGGGTGCCGGGGTGCCCGGGGTGCCCGGGGCACGGGGCACGGGGCAGGGGGCGGGGGACACCCTCCGCCCCCGGGTAACAGGTGGCCGGGGTGCCCAGGTTGCCCGGGGCGGGGGGCAGGTGGCCCGGGGCAGCAGGTGGCTTGGGGCTGGGGGGCGTCCGCACCGCCCAGGGCGCCGGCTTCTGAGTACGCGTACTCTGTCGCGGCTCCGCCGGGCGCGGAACCCTCGTACGCATGACCGAGAAACTGCTCCGCCCCCTGCGAACGCGCCCTTGGCCGGAACGCTGGCTGACGCGTGTGCTCGGCGCCGCCCTCTCCTGCGCGGCGTACCTCGTCTGCCTCCCCTGGGACCTGCGCAACCGGCCCGAGTCGCCGGGTTCCGCCGTGGAGACCACTCCGGTGACGGGTACGGGCGTGCTCGCCCTCGCCGCGGTCCTGCTGCTTCTCGCCGTGCACTTCGGACTCCGGGACGCGCTGGCCTGGCCCCTGCTCCTGGTCGCGGCACCACCGGCGACCCTGCTCTACGTGTCGCTGCGGACCCATCCCGGCCCGCCGGACGGCTTCGCCGAGGTGTGGACGCTGACGTGGGCGGCCGTCACGCTGCTCGGGGCCTCCGCGGTGCTGGTCGCGAGCGCGGTGGCACGGCAGTTCAGGCCGGACCTGATGGACGCGGCGGAAGAGGAACTGTCCCTGGCCGGCCGCTGGTGAGCTGCCTCGGCCGGCCAGGTGGAACCGGACAGCTCACTGGCCGTGGAAGTACCGCGAGCTCTTCTCGTTGAAGTACGAGGCGTAGACGCGCCCGAGGACCGGCTTGCCGCGGTACGTCCCCACGTACTGACGCGAACTGTCGACCACGACGGGCCGGGTCATACACGCGAACTTGACCCGCTGCTGCGCCTCGGCCCACTGCACGGCCGCGGGATCGACGCGGTCGCTGACCAGCAGCGGGAAGGCTCCGATGCCGTTCTGGAAGCCGACGGGCAGACCGCCCTTGGTGTCCTTGGCGTACTTCATCACCTGGTCGGTGAAGCCGGAGATGGCCGGCACGGTTATCTCCGGCACGGCCGCGGCGACCGTGAACAGGTGCAGTTTCGTCCCCATCCAACGCATCCGGAACTCGCCCCGCCGCCCCACGAGTACGGGCACCCCGGCCCAGTCCTCCCACCGGGTGGCACATCCGTCGGCGGTCAACTGCTGTTCCACGAAGGTCAGATAGCTGCCCGGGGCGGATTGCTGCTGGTTTGCGTCCATGGCGGGATCCTAGGGTCCCGGGACGGCGACCGGAACGGCTGCGGTGGGTTCCGGCCGGGGACCGGTGAGAGCGGCGGGACCCCGGGGTGTGTGCCGGGCCCGTACGGGGGAGCCGGCCGCCCGGGATCCTCGGCTAGGCGCCTGTCGTGGACCCAGGCCGGATGATCATCAGGACGGTGACGGTGGCCCACAGCAGGTTGAAGATCCCGGTGAACATCGCGAGCCGCACGGTGGCCGCACGGTCCACGGCCCCCGCTCCGACTGGTCCCGCCAGGATCGCGCTCTGCCGGGGCAGCACCAGCACGGCGAGGACCACGGCCGCGAGCGCGGTCAGCGCGATCGAGACGATCAGCCAGGTGTCGCCGAGCACGCCCATGTCGCTCGCCGTGGCGAACCCGAAGACGGGGACGACGACGCCCGCCACGGCGTACACCTGGCAGATGCGGTGCAGCAGCCGGGCGGTGGCGAGGGCGCTTGGGTCGTCCGGCGCTTCGAGAACCTTGCGCGCGGCGGGCGGGAACATGCTCGCGGCGACGCTGACGGGCCCGATGGCGACGATCGCGGCGATGACGTGGACGGCGAGGAGGAACTTGGTCACGGGGTGACGGTAGGGGGTCGGGCAGATCTTGGAGAAGTGGCACTTTTGCCAGGGGGCAACGGATTCTGGCCAGAGCTTTTTGGTCGAGGTCGCCAGGGTTGCCGGGGTGACGGAGCGGGCGCGCCGCAGACGCCACGGCGGCGGAACCCGACATACGGGCCTGGCGAGAACCCGGTGGATGCCTCGGCGCCTGGCGAGAACCCGGCGTATGCATAGGCTCTGGTCATGCACACCGTGGCCGTCCTGGCGCTCGACCAGGTCATCCCGTTCGATCTCGCAGCCCCGATCGACACGTTCGGCTGGGCCCGGCTGCCCGACGGCCGTCCGGCGTACCGGACCCGGGTGTGCTCGGTCACGGCCGGCGCGGAGGTGAGCGCGGGAGCGTTCACGCTGCGCGCCCCGTACGGCCTGGAGGCGCTGGCCGACGCGGACACGATCATCCTGCCGGGCGTGGCCGACCCGTCCGCCCCGCTCCCGCCGGGCGTCGCGGAGGCGCTGCGCGCGGCAGCCGCGAACGGCACCCGGATCGCCTCGGTCTGCGTCGGCGCCTTCGTCCTCGCCGCCACCGGCCTGCTGGACGGACTGCGAGCCACCACGCACTGGGTCGCGGCCGGGGAACTGGCGTCCAGGCACCCGGAGGTGACCGTCGACCCGAACGTCCTCTACGTGGACAACGGCCAGTTCCTGACCTCGGCGGGCGCGTCGGCGGCGCTGGACATGTGCCTGCACATGATCCGCAAGGACCACGGCTCGGCGGTCGCCGCGGACGCCGCCCGCATGTCCGTGATGCCCCTCGAACGGGAGGGCGGCCAGGCCCAGTTCATCGTCCACACCCAGCCGCCGGCGCCGGCGGGTACGGCCATGGAGCCGCTTCTGGCCTGGCTGGAGGAGAACGCGGAGCGGGAGCTGACCCTGGAGGACATCGCGGTCCGGGCCGGCATGAGCACCCGCACCCTCAACCGCCGCTTCCGCGAACAGACCGGCACGACCCCGCTTCAGTGGCTGCACCTGGCCCGGGTACGCCGAGCCCAGTACCTCCTGGAGACGACCACCTACCCGGTCGAACGCATCGCCACCCAGGCGGGCTTCGGCTCCCCGACGGCTTTCCGGGACCGCTTCAAACGAGTGGTCGGCACGAGCCCGCACGCGTATCGGCGGGCGTTCAGGGGCTCGGAAGAACAAGCTTCCTGAGCCACGGGTCCGCCCCGCCCCGACCCGACCCAAGCCGACCCGGACATGGGCGCGCCTCTGGGCCCGGGCATGGCAGCACTCCTGGGCGTGGGCCTGCCCATGCGCTCGGGCGTGCCTCTGTGCGTGGTTCGGCTCCTGGGGCTGGTGGCGCCTGGGCGTGAGCCCGCCCCTGGGTCTCAGCCTGGGCTCAACTCAGGCGCGCCGGTCGGCCACGGCCCAGGAGGCGAGGGCCATGGCACCGGCGACGCCGAAGACGGCGGGCCAGGCGCCGACCTTCTTGGCCAGCGGGTGCGACCCGGCGAACGCGGCGACGTACCCGGCGGTCAGCGCCCCCGCGGCCACGCCGCCGGCCTCCTGCTTCCACTGCCGCGCGGCGGCGACCCCGGCAGCGGCCAGCACGACCCCGCCGAGCTGCCGCTTCCTGGTCCACCGGGCGACGCCATACCCACCGACAAGCCCCCCGGCGGCCACCACCGCGGCCGGAACCTTCGCCATCACTGCCTCCTCGTTCGTCACCCGAGGCTAACGCCCCGGCTGGCCCGGCCGTCCTGCCCCCCGGCACGAAGCTCACTGGCCGAGTCAACTCGTGATCGAGGCGTACGAGCTCACGTCGGCAGGAAGCTCGTGGTGTAGATCCCAGCTGATCGCCATAGGCTTGCTGCCGGTGTGGTTGAAGTATGTGGCTGGTCCCAGAAGCATCCACGGCTCGGCCTTGCCGATGCTGTTTCGCTTGTAGCGGCGCAGGAAAAGTAGGACATGGCTTCCGAGCCGGTCGTGCTGCTGGTATCGCAGGCCAGTCGCGGAGTTTGCCGGCGTGGTGCTCTGGGACTCCCAGTGAAAACGGGTCGGGCTCAGGGCATAGTCCTGGTAACGGACTGTTGGGGAGAAGTCACGTTCGCTCTTCTCCAGAGTGATGAGCAGGGCATCGGTCTTGAGGTCCTCCACCCAACGCACTCCTTGCCCGAAGTCTCTGGGCATCTGACCGTTCAGCCGTGCCACTCCCAGGGCCGAGAGAATCTCGGAGCGGTTGTAGGAGCTATGGATCTTCAAGGGGACGTGAGCGAGGGAGCCTTCCAGCGGGAGAGGGTAGTGGTCCGCCGCTTCGAGGGCGCACGAGAGAACCTGCTGTAGCTCGTCACGCAACATCGGCTGGGATCGCAGCGACTCAAGACCCTGGCGGTAGCTGGAGAAACCGCCACCGTTGTCCCACAGGTTGAAGAAGAGCATGCGAGCGTAGGCCGCCTCCTCCACTGGCAGGGAGTCGTAGTCGGGGGCGTCGTCTGTGAGCAGTCGAAGGTACGCGTGGATGCGATGGGGGTCGTCGACGTGCAGGAAGGCATGAACGCGCTTGAGAAGCTCTGCTTCGCCCGGCGGTGCCTCCTCGCGAATGAACCCAGCCTTGCGCAGCACCTTGGTCCAGGAGTTGTCGCTCTTGTAGAGCTCTTGGATGTCCCGGCGGCTCTCACGTAGGTAGTCCGCCAGCCGCGGGGTGCTGTAGTCCCTGGCTTCTCTGGCCAACGTGGTGATGGTGGCTTTGAGCTGCGTACGGATGTTGTCGAGGATGAGGTCTTTGGACTTACCTTCCAGGATGATCTGGCACCCGGACGGCAACTGCGGGAAGTCCTGCTCGATGCTGTTGACGAGGCGGTTGCGGGACAGGTTGGTCAAGGCCCGGAACTGCTCTTCGAAGCGGAACTCTGCTCGGTGTTGACCGATGAAGTCGAGCACTGTGAGGACAGGCTTGTTCGGTGTTCGTCGCAGGCCCCGCCCAAGCTGCTGGAGGAAGACGGTCGCACTGTTGGTAGGGCGCAGCAATAGGAGTGTGTCAACGTCAGGGATATCTAGACCCTCGTTGAACAGGTCAACGGAGAAGATCACCTGAATGCGACCTTCTTTGAGATCGTCAAGTGTCTGCGCACGCACCTCAGAGCGGGAGTCACTGTCGAGAGCCGTCGCTTGGAATCCCGCTCGGCGGAAGCAGTCCGCCATGAAGTGCGCATGCGCCTTGGACACGCAGAATCCGAGGGCCCGCATAGAAGCAGGGACTGAGATTTTGTCCTCAACTTGCTTGATGACGATGCGCGCCCGAGCTTCGTCACCCGTGTACAGATAGCCGAGTTGATCCCGGTCGTATGCACCCGAACGCCAGTTGAGGCGGGTCAGATCCGTGCCGTCAGGAATCCCGAAGTAGTGGAAGGGGCAGAGCAGATCGTTCTCCAGGGCTTCCCAGAGGCGAAGTTCCGCGGCGATACGTCCGTCGAAGAACTCGTTTTGCACACTGCGACCGTCCATCCGCTCCGGGGTCGCGGTGAGACCTAGAAGC
Organism: Streptomyces sp. NPDC005281; assembly: GCF_040607495.1. NCBI lineage: Bacteria > Bacillati > Actinomycetota > Actinomycetes > Kitasatosporales > Streptomycetaceae > Streptomyces > Streptomyces sp. NPDC005281. The sequence continues at coordinate 175,859 of NZ_JBEXGX010000015.1, forward strand.
TCGGTCGGCTTGAAGTGCTCGATGACTCGTCGGTATGTCTCGGCGGTGGCGTGGTGGAACTCATCGATGACGATGACGTCGAAGTGCCCGGGGTCGAGCTGCTCCAGGCGCTGGAGGTTGAGCGATTGGACACTGGCGAAGACGTGGGTCCGATCGCGTGGCTCTTGGCCGCTGTGGAGGGGCTCTCCGAAAGATGCGTTGTCCAGCACTTCTCGGTAGGTACGCAGGGACTGGTTCAGGATCTCCTTGCGGTGAGCGACGAAGAGCATGCGGGGAAGTTCGCCGCCGCGTTTGTCGCGCATACTCCGATAGTCCAGCGCCGCCATGACGGTTTTGCCCGTACCCGTCGCGGCGACGAGGAGATTCCGGCTGCGGCCGCGGATATCGCGTTCGACGCCAAGGCGCTCCAGCATGTCCTTCTGGTGTGGGAGGGGATGCACCTCAAGGCCCGAAAGGCTGATCTTGAGTTCTCCAGCAGGGCCAGTACCACCTGCCCTGGCAAGTGCCTCGGCGAGCCGCTCACCGTCTTGATCGGGGTCGTAGGACTCGAAGGCGGTGTCGGCCCAGTACGCGTCGAAGGTCGCCTCGAACTTGTCCAGCACTCTTGGCGTGGCCACTGAGGACAGCCGTACGTTCCATTCCAGGCCATCGAGCAAGGCAGCCTTTGAGAGGTTCGAACTGCCCACATACGCGGTGTCAAAGCCTGTGTTGCGCCGGAACAGCCATGCCTTGGCATGCAAGCGCGTCGACCTGATCTCGTAGTTGACCTTCACCTGGGCGCCGAACTCACGCACCAGTCGGTCCAAAGCGTGCCGGTCGGTGGCGCCGATGTAGGTGGTGGTGATGACCCGGATGGGGACTCCACGGTCCTTGGCCGCGCGGAGCGAGTCCTCGAGAACCCTTATTCCGTACCACTTTACGAAGGCGCAGAGCAGATCGATGCGGTCGGCAGTAGCGAGCTCGGCCCGCAACTCCGCCCCCAGGCTCGGATCATCCGGCGCATTGGTGATCAATGCTGTTTCGGACAGGGGAGTCAGGGGCCTGATGGCGTAGGCGCCAGGAGCCTCCTGCTTGGCCAGGGCGAGGAGTTGGCGGGGGCCATCGACGATGGTGGGTGACGGCTCGTTCACATCCGGGTCCGGCATGCTGCTGACCAGGGACTGCATGATCTGGTTGGCCGCGGCCACCTGTTTGTCGTGAGGCAGCAGGCTCAACCGTCGTCCCACGGCCTCGCCGATGTAGCGCGCCAGGACATGGGGGGACGACTCGGCGCTGACCTCGGCGTGAATCGGCTTCCATCCGGCCGCATTCAACTGGTCGATCTGTGCCTGCACGCCCTCGGTGATGAGCTCCTCGTACACGCCCGCAACAGGCTGTGACAGATCCCCTGACTGAACCACGCTGGCTCCCCCCGATCGCTCATTGCGCCATGCGCAGTTCTAGCAGGGGGCGCTGACACGATCGAGTCATGAGCTAAGGATGAAGGCGAAGGTGCACCCCAGACTGCTTGTAGTCCGGGATGCACCTCATGGGAGACAGCGAAGCGTGGCGGTGCCACTGGCCATCACACGGCCCCGTGGCACTCCCCGTAAGAGGCCCCCGACCCGCACCAGCACTCGCTCGTCCGCTGCGGTGGCCATTCGACCGCCAACCCCCTGGCCGCCAGGGTCGTCGCGTACTGGGGGAGCAGGGTCGTATCCGCGGGGGACGAGGCCTCCGAGGCTGCGAAGGCTTCGTAGGAGGGGACCGTGGCGGTGACGATGCCCAGGTTCGGGGTGCCGGAGACGGCGAGTTCGCGCAGGGACGCCTCTATCGTCGCGAGGTGCTCGCCGTGGGACGGGTACTCGGTGGTGAGGTCCGGGTACGCCGTGGTCAGTTCCGTGAGTTCGGGGGCCGCCCAGTGCAGGACCGCCACCGGGAACGGGCGGGAGAGCGCCTCGCGGTAGGTGCTCAGTTCGGCCTGGAGACGACTGATCTCGGCCTGGAGTTCCGCCGGGTTGTCCGAGCCGAGGGACCAGACCCGCTTCGGGTCGTGGAGTTCGTCCAGGGAGATCGGGGACGAGTGGAGGGTGTCGGCCAGGGCGTCCCACTCGTCGTGGGCCGCGCCCAGCATGCGGCGTACGCGGTGACGGCCGAACAGGAGCGGGAGCGTGGCGTACGGGGGCTCGGGCACGTCCGTCAGGAGCAGGACCGTTCCCTGCGTGAAGGTGTCCTGTGCCGCCTCCAGCTCGTCGTGCGACTCCAGGGCCTCCGCCACGATGACCCAGGGGGCCGGATCGCGGGGGGCCGCGGCCCTTACGCCGTCGATGATCGCGCGGGCTTCGGCCTCGTGGTCGTACTCCCACAGGTTCGACGCCTTGAGGGCGCGGACGAGGTAGGGCTTGTCCAGGGGGGTGTCCGAGGCGAGGAGGCGGTCGTAGAGGGTGGTGGCGCCGGGGCGGTCGCCGGCCAGTTCGAGGTGGGCCGCTGCCTGTAGGAGCAGGTGCTCGGCGTCCTCCGGGTACAGGCCGGCGGTCCGCTCCAGGCGAGCCGCTTCGGCGGTGTGGTCGACGTTCTCGGCAGGCGTGTCGGGGCGCATGGGTGACACCGTACTGCCGCCGGGCCACCAAGGAGAGAGACCTGCTGGCCAGAGACGCGGGAGTCCCCGGCGGCATATTCAGGAATGCCGCGATGCCGCGAGTGTGGGGGTGCAGGGGTGCAGGGGTGTGGCGGTGCGGTGGTGTCCGGTGTCTGCCCGCGGCGAGGTCCTCCGTGTCCGCTCAGGCCACCACCCCGTCCACCTGCACCGTCTGTACCGCCCCCGCCGCGAACGGCACCGCGACGGACCTGCCGCTCAGGTAGGTGTCCGAATGGGACGTGTAGAGGTCGCCGGTGCCGGACGTCAGGGTGTTCCAGCGGGGGACCAGGCCGCCGGTGCCGCCGGTGACCGTGGTGAAGCGGGAGAGGTCGAAGGTCAGGGTCTGGGCGGACGTGGCCTTGTTCGCCGCGACGATCACCAGACGCTTCGCCGTCGCGTCGTACGCCGCCACCGCGTAGTCCACACCCGTGTCCACGATCGTCATCCCCGGGCGGATGTGGCGGCTGAACTGGGCCATCACATAGAGCTTCGTCTCGACCGCGCCGGCCGTCAGGGTGCTCGCGTCGTACTTGATCATGCCCCAGCCCGCCGTGGGGTCCATCACCTGCCAGTAGACCCAGGCGGTCGGGTGCAGCCAGCGGAAGTCGAGCAGGAGGTTGCTCGCCAGGGTGAGGCCGGTGCCGTCCCCGTCGCCGTACTCGGAGTTCCACAGGGTTTTGCCGGAGGCCGTCACGGCGTCCGTGTAGAGGAGGTCCCGGCGGCCGCCCGAACCCTGGTAGCCGTGCACGTTGACCCGGTTGACCAGGCCCTTGGTGGTCGAGCTGAAGGAGCTCCATGTCGTGCGGGCCAGGTCGTAGCTCGTCTCGTCCGACGCGGAGATCCTGGTGGCGGTCAGTCCCCGGGTGTCCAACTCGCTGCGCAGATAGGGGAGTACGGCCGACTGCACGGACGCGTCCACGTGGCAGCCCTCCTGGGTGCCGGTCGACGTCCACCAGCTCGACGAGGGCTCGTTGAACGCCTCCACGCTGGCGAAGTTCACGCCCCAGTTCGTTTTCGCGTAGAGGGCTACCGCCGCGAGGTGGGAGGCGTGCCGGCGGTAGTTCCAGGACTGGAGGTTGTTGCCGCCGCCGGACGCGCCCGACGGGTTGTGGTTCAGACACATCCACCACATGGGGGAGTTGGCGAACAGCTCACTCGTCGCGCCGCGCGCCGTGGCCCTGGAGAGGGCGGCGCGCTGGGTGGCGTCCGCCGTCCATTTCCACGCCGACGACGTCGGGTCCTCGTTGTTCCAGTCCTGCCAGTAGCCCTCGATCTGCTTGAAGGAGGGGATGTTGGCGGAGGCGGTCATGGTCTCGCCGTTCACGCTGTTCCAGCTGCACGCGCCGAGGTTGTAGCGGGCGATGTTCAGGCCGAGACCGGGGCGCGAAACGCCGTTGTACGTCGTCGACTTGGTGGTGAAGAACAGGTCGGCGAAGTCGTCGCGGGCGCCGAAGACATTGGCCCACCACGCGAGCGAGGTGCCCCACCCCTCCCATTTTCCGTACGTCGTCGCCGGGTTGACGGCGATCGTGGCGTCCGCGCGGGCCGTGCCCGTCGCCAGGGCGCCGCCCAGGACCGTACCGCCCGCGGCGGCCAGAAGTGTTCTGCGTCGGATCATGGCTGGCTTCTCCGTCCGTCACAGCGCGACTCACGTTCCTACCGACGGAGTTGGCTGTCTGTGTCGACTCGACTTCGAACTCGGTCGCCGGTTCGTTCCCGCCGGCGCTTGCCTGTTCCGGTGATGCCATCAGGAAGCATCGGGTGTGGCGCCTGAGGTTGTCGAGGGTTGCGACAGCCCTTTCTAAAACGGCTGGAGGAAGCACCGAAGGGACCCGGTCGAGGAGCGTCCTGCGGACAGGAGCCGCGCGGGGCTGGAGAGTTGGCGGGGTGACGCCTATCGTGCGCCCGGCGAAGGGGGCGTACGGATGCGGGCTCCGGGGGTCGTTCACCACGGCACGCGGCGACGTCGTGCCGCGTACCGGCGAGCTCTCTGGAGCGGTGCCGAGGTGCTCGTCACCGTCGGAGTGGTGCTGCTCCTCCTGGTCGCGCACCAGCTGTGGTGGACCAACCGGGAGGCGCGGCACGGTGCCGAGCGCAAGGTGCAGGCGCTGGAGCGGGAGTGGGGAAGTCCGGATCCGGGGAGCGCCGTCTCCGCCGAGGGCAGTGGGGGGAGCGCGGGGAGTGGGGGCGGGAAGGCCGCCGGGGGGCAACCGGCGGGGCGGCGGGCCGGGTCCGGGACGGGTTCCGGGGGTGGGGGCGACGGCGGCCAGGCGCACCCCCGTTGGTCCCAGGCCTACGCCGTCCTCGGCATTCCGCGGCTCTCCCTGCGGGTGCCGGTCGCGGAGGGCGTCAGCAAGACGGACGTCCTCAACAAGGGCTACGTCGGCCACTACAAGGGAACCCAGCAGCCGGGCCAGGCCGGGAACTTCGCGCTCGCCGGGCACCGGAACACCCACGGCGAGCCCTTCCGGTACCTCCCGAGGCTCCGGCGCGGTGACACGATCACCGTCGAGACGAAGGCCGCCGTGTACACGTACACCGTCGACCGGACGCTTCCGCAGACCTCCTCGCGGGACGTCGGGGTGATCCGCCCGGTACCGCGCAGCACCGTCCGGCCGTCGTACGGGTACAGCCGGCCCGGGTACTACATCACGCTCACCACCTGCACCCCCGAGTACACCTCCCGGTACCGCATGGCGGTGTGGGGGACGCTCACCTCGGTGCGGCCCCGCTGACGCAGAGGGGCCGCCTCCTCTCCGTCCCGCCCGGGCGGGCACAGGGAGTCGCCGGGAGCCGCCGGACCTCTCGGCCGGACCTCGCCGCCGGGAGCCGCCGGACCTCGCTGCGACGCCCCGCCGGGAGCCGCCGTCCTCCCGTCCGCTCAGGCCCGGTCCCGCAGGACCAGAACGCTCGCCGCGGCAACTGCGGCCAGCCCCGCCGACACGATGATCGCCACGTTCGCGCCGTGTGCCGGTCCGCCGGTGGAGGTGACCAGGGCGATCGTGAGGGCGACCCCGGCGCACGAACCGATGTAGCGGAAGGTCTGCTGGGCGCCCGAGCCCATCGCCACGCGGGTCGCGGGCACGGATTCGACGGCCAGCAGCGGCAGCGCGGCGTTCAGCAGGCCGCTGCCCACGCCGGAGAGCACGAAGCCCGGGAGGAGGCGGAGCCAGGAGCCGGAGCCGATCGCGCCGAGCATCGTCAGGACGCCGGCCGCGTGCAGCGCGAAACCGAGGGCCAGCTGATGGCGGTGCGAGACCCGGCCGGCGAGACGGCGGGCCTGGAGGGCCACCGTGAAGGACAGGCCGGACCACAGCAGGAACAGCCACGCGGTGTCCATGGCGGACATCCCGAGCGTCCGCTGGAGCAGCGCCGGCAGGAAGCTGAACAGGCCGATCACCGCGAGGCCCGTGAAGAGCCCGCCCGCCGACGAGGCGAGGAAACGCCGTTGCCGGAGCAGGCCGAGGTCGATCATGGGTGTCCCGCTGCGACGCTCGACGGCGACGAACGCGGCCATCAGGACGAGGAACGCGGCCAGCAGCAGACCCACCGGCGCGCGCAGCCAGCCGTCGCGGCCGAGCGTCAGCGCGGCCACCAGCGACACCAGGGCGAGGCCGAAGGTCAGTGCCCCCGCGAGGTCGGGCCGGCCGCCGCGCGTCGCGCGGGACTCGGTCAGGGCGCGGGTTCCGAGGAGGGCGACGAGCAGGGCGGCGGCGCCCAGGACGGCGTACGTCATCCGCCAGTTCCAGGTCGCCACGGCGCCCGCGAGGAGCGGACCCACCGCGATCCCGCCGCTGACGAACGCGCCCCACACCCCCGTCGCACGCAGCCGCCCGCGCGGGGTCGGGAAGGCGTGCACGATCAGCCCCAGACTGCTGGCGAGGATCGCGGCGCTCGCCGCTCCCTGCGCGATGCGGGTCAGGGTGAACAGCCAGGTGGAGCCCGCGAGCGCGCCGAGCGCGGTGGTGAGGCCGAGGGCCACGGTGCCGGCCAGGAAGATCCGGCGGCGGCCGTAGTCGTCCGCGAGGCTGCCCGCGACCAGGAGCAGCGCGGCGAGGCCCAGCGGGGTGCCGTTGAGCAGCCAGGCCTGGGCGGAGACCGAGGTGTGCAGAGCGGCCGCGGTGTCCGGAAGGGTGACCATCGGGGCCGTGTACGTCATCAGGGCCACGGTGGTGGCGGCACTGGTGAGGGCGAGGGTCGGGGCCGCCCGCGGAGCGCTTTGCGCCGGGGAGGCGGAGGAGGCCGAGGAGGCCGGAGTGGTTCCGGGGAGCGGTGAGGTTCCGGAGGCCGGTGGGTTCGAGGAGGGCGTGTGCGTCGGACCGGTCGGCGCGGTCGACGTCACGGTGCCCTCGGAAGATGCGGTGACGTGCGCGGGCTGCGTGTTGATCTCGGGCCGGTCGAGCCGGGTCATGGCCTGCCTTCGCTTCCCTGGGTCGGTTCTGCGGGACGAGTAGGTTCGGTCATTGAACCCTGTGTATGGGTAGACGGTAGCACTTAGGTTCGTTCAATGAACCAACACGTCGGAAAGTGGCTACAGTGGAGGCATGGCTCTGGGCAAGGACTACGCGACGCAGGAGTGCTCGATCGCCCGCGCGCTGGAGATCGTCGGCGAGCGCTGGACGCTGCTCGTCATCCGCGACGCGCTCTACGGCGTACGGCGCTACAACGACTTCCTCGTGCACCTCGGCATCCCGCGCGCCGTGCTGGCGGCCCGCCTCCAGGCGCTCACCGCCGAGGGCGTCCTCGAAAAGCGCCGCTACCAGGAGTCGCCGCCGCGTGACGAGTACGTCCTGACCGACCGGGGTATCGCCCTGTGGCCCACCCTGCGCTCGCTCGGCCTGTGGGGCCGCGAGCACTTCACCGAGAGCCGCCTGCGCTACTTCCGGCACGCCGTCTGCGGCACGGAGCTCGGCCCGTACGGCGAATGCCCCGTCTGCGCTGTGGTCGTGCCCGTCCCGGACGTCGAGATGACACCGGGCCCCGGACTCGACCGGGACCCGGCGGATCCGGTCAGCCGTGCCCTGCTCGCGCCGAGGCGGCTGCTCGAGCCGGTCGACACGGACCCGAAGAAGGCGATGCCCGCGGGGGCCGGTTCCGGCGGGCCGGACGCGCCGGCCTCCCGGTAGACGGGGCGGACTCCCGGGGGCCGGGTCGGAGTCCCCGGCGGTCGGGGCGGACTTTCGGTGGGCGGTGCTTAGGCCCTGGTGGCCGGGGTGGACTTCCAGTCGGCGGTGGGTAGGCCCTGGTGGTCGGGGGGTGGACTCCCGGTGGGCGGGGCGTAGGCCGGTGGGCGGGGCGTAGGCCGGGTACAGGGCGGTCGCCGGGGCGGCGTTCGTGCCGGGCGGGGGCGGAGTGCCGGGGGTCTGCCCGGGTGGATCGCGGTGCGGACGGTGTGGCGGATGCCGCGTCCGATTCCGGGCGGTCCGCCGGGAACCATCCTGTATAACGAACGGAGGGAAACGCGAACGCGCACCACGTACGAGAGGAGGAGCGGCAGATGATCCGGACCCGGAGCTGGGCCGACGCCCGCCCCGCCGCCGTACTGCTGCTTCTGCTCCTCGAGGTCGCGCTGCTCGACTCGGGCAGCCTCGCCGCCACCGTCGCGTTCGCCGCGACGGCCGCGGCCGGGTCCGCCTTCGTCGCCTGCTCCCTCATGGTGGCGCGCTGCGCGCCCGCCGTGCCGCCCACCCGGGTCCGTACGGCCATCCGCGACCGCGACCGCCGCACGGCCTTCCTGCCGCAACGCGATCCCGACGCCAGCGGAAGGCCTCGCCCCAGGGCACCCGGACACGCCCTCCCGGCGACCGCGTAGGCACCCCTCCACTCCACCCCGGCGACTGTCCGCCCCCGGTGGCGGTGGCTCTCCACTCCCGGTGACGCACCCCGATGATTCGGGGGCCCACCCCGGGTGGCGCTCACTCACGGGTGACCCGCGCGGGTCGTCATGCCGCATTCCCACCCCCGGCACGACGAGACCCCCGGAGGGCTCACACATGTCCACGTTCATGTCCGTTTTCGCGCACCTGGTCGAGCACATCGCCGACCTGCTCCAGCCGCTGTTCCACGCCTCGGCCGCAGCCGCGGCGATCGTCCTGTTCACCGCGCTCGTACGACTGCTCGTGCATCCCCTGTCGCGGGCCTCGGCGCGCGGACAGCGGGCGCGGGCCGCGCTCCAGCCGCAGGTCGCCGAGCTGAAGAAGAAGCACGGCAAGGACCGCGAGAAGTTCCAGAAGGCGCTGATGGAACTGCACGCCGAGGAGAAGGTGTCGCCGCTCTCCGGGTGCCTGCCCAGCCTGTTGCAGATGCCGGCCTTCTTCCTCCTCTACCACCTGTTCTCCAGCTCGACGATCGGCGGCAGGGCCAACACGCTGCTCGGGCACAAGCTGTTCGGCGCGCCGCTCGGGGGCCGGTGGGTGGACGCGCTCGGCGACGGCGGGGTCTTCGGGCCGGCCGGTCTCGTCTATCTGGGCCTCTTCGCCGTCGTCACGGCCGTGGCCGGTTTCAACTACGTACGCACGAAGCGGACGGCCGCTGCCGCGCCGGTGGCGGGAGAGGGCGAGCAGGCGGCCGCTCTCGCCTCGGTCGCCAGGATCATGCCGTTCATGTCCTTCTTCACGCTGTTCACCGTGGCCGTGGTGCCGCTGGCGGCCGCGCTCTACGTGGTGACCAGCGCCACCTGGAGCGCGGTGGAGCGGGCCGTGCTCTACCGGGACATGCCCGGAGCGGTGCCCGCGGCCGCGGCTCTCGCCTGACAGCGCTCTTCGTCGGCCGGTCCCGTCTGAAGGGGCTCGTCATCGGCCGGTCCAGTCCGACGGTGCCTTCCGTCTGCTGGTCCCGTCCGAGGGGGCTCGTCATCGGCCGGTCCAGTCGGACGGGGCTCGTTTTCGGCTGTTCCGGTCCTGCGGTGCCTGGATTCGGCTGGTCCAGTCCGTGAACGGGGTCTTGCGGACTGGACGGTGAGCTTGGAGGATCGCACGGTCCTCCGATGGCCGCACCCATCGGTCGACGGCCCGCGACCGAGGGAGATGGTGACCGTGAAGCTGCTGCGAGTCGGTACGGCCGGATCGGAGCGGCCCGCGCTGCTCGACGCCGAGGGGACCCTGCGGGATCTGTCGGGCCTTGTCGCCGACATCGACGGGGCGCTGCTCGCCGACGACGCCGCGCTCGGACGGATCCGGTCCGCCGCGGCGACCGGTGAGCTGCCCGCGCTCAACGCGGACGGACTGCGCGTCGGACCGCCGGTGGCCCGGATCGGCAAGGTCGTGTGCATCGGGCTGAACTACCACGACCACGCCAGGGAGACCGGGGCCGAGCCGCCGGCCGAGCCGGTGATCTTCTTCAAGGCGGCCGACACCGTGGTCGGGCCGAACGACACGGTGCTCGTGCCGCGTGGCTCGGTGAAGACCGACTGGGAGGTCGAACTGGCCGTCGTCATCGGCCGTACCGCCCGCTACCTGGAGTCCCGGGAGGAGGCGCTCGCGCATGTCGCCGGGTACGCGGTGGCGCACGACGTCTCCGAGCGCGAGTTCCAGATCGAGCGCGGCGGCACCTGGGACAAGGGCAAGAACTGCGAGACGTTCAACCCGCTGGGCCCGTGGCTGGTGACCGCGGACGAGGTCCAGGACCCGCAGGCGCTGCCGCTGCGGCTCTGGGTGAACGGCGAGCTCAAGCAGGACGGTACGACGGCCGAGCAGATCTTCCCGGTCGCCGAGGTCGTCCGGTACGTCAGCCAGTTCATGACGCTCTACCCCGGTGACGTCATCAACACCGGCACGCCCGCCGGAGTGGCCCTCGGACGGCCCGAGCCGAAGCCGTTCCTGAGGGCGGGGGACGTCGTCGAGCTGGAGATCGAGGGGCTGGGGCGGCAGCGGCAGTCGCTCGCCGACGCGTGAGCGCTCCGCTGGGTTCGCCGTCGGGGTCCGCTTCGGCCGGGGTGCGTTGTCCGCCGCGGGTGCGTTGTGGCTGGTCGCGCGGTTCCCCGCACCCCTGACGGAGCCTCGGTGTGCGCTGTCCGCCGCGAGTGCGTCGTGGTTGCTCACGCCCTTCCTCGCGCCCCTTACGAGGCTTCCACCGTGCCCTTCACCCTTCACCCCGCGCCCCGTCACGGGGCGCGGGGTGAAGGGTGACCCGGTGCTACCGGGCCAGGAACTTCTCCAGGGCCTCGACCACCATCTTGTGGTCCTCGACCTGGGGCAGGCCCGAGACCACCACGGTGCCGATCACGCCCGCGTCCTTCACGGTGATCGGGAACGCGCCTCCATGGGCCGCGTACGTGTCGGGGTCGAGGCGCGAGGAGTCCTCGAACGTCGTGCCCTTGGCGCGGAAGCGCGAGCCGACCAGCAGCGAGGAGCAGCCGTACCGCTCGACGACGCGGCGCTTGCGGTCGATCCAGGCGTCGTTGTCCGGGGTGGAGCCCGGCAGTGCCGCGTGGAAGAGCTGCTGGCCGCCGCGGCGGATGTCGATGGCCACCGGCGCCTCGCGGTCGCGGGCGAGTCCGACGAGGAGTGTGCCGAGGGTCCAGGCGTCGTCGTGGGTGAAACGCGGGAGCGTCAGCCGGCGCTCCTGCTCCTCAAGCTCGGCGATCTCCGGCGCGACGGGCGCGTTCACAGGGACACCACCACGGACTCGCGGGCGGAGCGGCGGGCCGCCTCGAGGACATCGAGGGCGGCGGCGGCCTCGTGGGCGCTGACCGGGTTCGGGCCGCCGTCACGGATCGCGGCGGCGACGGCCGCGTAGTACGCGGGGTACGCGCCCGGGACCGTCGGCTCGGGACGGCCGCCGCCGGTCAGCGGGGACTCGCCGGAGCCGACGCGCCCCCACAGGGCCTCCGGCTCGACGCCCCACTCGGTACCGGCGCCGGGGCGCTTGCCGTCGCGCAGTTCGGCCTCCTGCGGGTCGAGGCCGTACTTGACGTACCCCGCCTGCGAGCCGAGGACGCGGAAGCGCGGGCCGAGCTGGGCCGTCGTCGCGGAGACGTAGAGGTGGGAGCGGACCCCGTTCGTGTGCGTGATCGCGATGAACGTGTCGTCGTCGGTCAGGGCGCCCGGACGGCGGACGTCCGATTCCGCGTACACCGAGGCCGCGGGGCCGAAGAGGACGAGCGCCTGGTCGACGAGGTGGCTGCCGAGGTCGTAGAGGAGACCCCCGATCTCGGCCGGGTCGCCCGACTCGCGCCAGCCGCCCTTCGGCTGCGGACGCCAGCGCTCGAAGCGTGACTCGAAGCGATACACGTCGCCCAGCTCGCCCTCGGCGAACAGCTTGCGCAGGGTCAGGAAGTCGTTGTCCCAGCGGCGGTTCTGGAAGACGGAGAGCAGCAGTCCGCGCTCGTCGGCCAGGGAGGCCAGCTCGCGGGCCTCGGCCGCCGTCCCTGCGATGGGCTTGTCCACGACCACGGGGAGGCCGGCCCTCAGGGCGGCGGTCGCGATCGGGACGTGGGTCTTGTTCGGGGACGCGATGACGATCAGATCGAGTTCGTCGGCGCGTTCCAGCAGTTCCTCGGGCGTGGCGGCGAACCGGAGTCCGTCGCCGAACTCGGCGCGGGCCTGCGCCTCGCGCTCCGGGTTCGAGGTGACGACCGTGTCGAGGGCGAGCCCCTCGGTCGTGGCGATCAGCGGGGCGTGGAAGACGGAACCCGCGAGGCCGTAGCCGACGAGACCCACGCGAAGGGGCGTACCAGTACCAGTCATGCCTGTCATGCGTCCTACTTTCGCAACGCTGTTGCCAAAGTGCAAGCGCGGGGGACAATGGGGGTGTGAACAGGACCGACGTGGGTGGGGCCGGGATGCAGGAGATCTCCGGGAATTCAGGTGTACCCCGGACCTCGGGCGATTTCGCCGGCCCGGGCGCGGGCGGGGGCATCGACGCTTCCGGGGACCGGGACGGGGGCACGGTCATCGACGCTTCCGGGAACCGGGGTGAGGGCGGGGGCTTCGGCGCTCCCGGAGACCTGGGCGGGGGCGGGGCGGGCGGCGGTTCCGGCAGGAGCGGGGCGGCCGGGGTGAATCTGCCCGCGCTGCGCAGTCACAACGCCGCGCTGGTGCTCGACCTGCTGCGCACCGCGGGGGCCTCCGGCATCAGCCGCCTGGAACTCGCCGAGCGGACCGGTCTGACCCCGCAGGCCGTCAGCAAGATCACCGCGCGGCTGCGGGCGGGCGGTCTCGCCACGGAGGCGGGGCGCCTCGCGTCCACCGGCGGCAAGCCCCGTACGGTGCTGCGGCTCGTGCCCGACGCGGGGCACGCGGTCGGGCTGCATCTCGACCGGGACGAGCTGACCGCGGTGCTCTGCGATCTCGCCGGGGCCGTGGTGGCCGAGCGGCGAGCCCCGCTGGATCTGGGCGCCGGGGCCGACGCGGTGGTCGAGGGGGCGGCCGGGGAGGTCTCCGCCCTGCTCGGCGAGGTGTCGGCGCTGGGTGTCGGGGTGGCGTTGCCGGGGCCCCTCGATCACACCCTGGGGGTGCTGCACCGGGTCACGGGCTTTCCCGAGTGGGACGGGTTCGCGCTGCGGGACGCGCTTGCCGGGCGGCTCGGGCTGCCCGTGGTCGTGGACAAGGACACCAACGCGGCGGCCCTCGGAGTCGCGGTGGGCACCGGCGCCCGGCCCGGTTCCGGCGTCGCGGGCGGCGGGTCCTTCGCCTATCTGCATCTCGGTACGGGACTGGGCGCGGGCCTCGTGATCGGAGGGGGCGTGCACCGGGGGGCCCGTACCGGGGCCGGGGAGTTCGGACACCAGGTCATCCAGCTGGACGGGCCGCTGTGCGAGTGCGGGAACCGCGGGTGCATCGAGGTGCTGTGCCTGGACGCGGTGGGGCGGGGGGCCCTGGCCGAGGCGGCCCGGGTGCTCGGCGCCGGGGCGGCCAACCTGGTCGGGCTGCTCGACATCGACCTCGTACTGCTGGGCGGGCGCACGGTCGCGGCCCATGAGGAGGTCTTCCTCCAGGGGGTCGGAGCCGTCCTGGAGGAACGGGCCCGGCGTGAGGGAGGCGCCGCGGCGGTGCCGGTCCTGCCCGCCCCCGGCGGAGCCCGCGGCGTGGCCGAGGGCGCGGCCCAACTACTGCTGGCCCCGCTGTTCGGACGGGGGGAGGGCTGAGGGGGCCTGCGCGGCTTGCCTGGCTTGCTTGCGAGGCCTGGGTTTCCGCCTGCCGCGCTTGCTCCCGCGGGCGGGGTGGGTCGCCGAGTCCGCCGCGTCCGCCACAGCCACCCCGTCCACCGCATCCACCTCATCCGCACCAGTCCGTTGCCTGACGGTCTGTCGAGGGTGCCGCCGGACGGTGGGATTCGGGGGGCCGAACGGGGGTCGTTCCACGGGTGGCGGTCGGACTTCCGGGGCGGGGCGTGGCACGGTCACGAGGCCATTGCCCGGTACCGACTGACGCTTTCGGTCCTCCCGATCCCCGCCCTCTCCCGATCGGCCAAAGGCTCCTCATGCGACTGCGTACGTCTCATCCGCTCGCTCCGACCGCCCTCGCCCCGACCGCGCTGGCGCTGTGCGTGACGTTCACGTCCGCCCCGGCGCACGCGCTCGAACCCCGCCCGGACTGTGTCTCGTCCGACGCCCACGACTTCCCGATCAGGACCCGGATCCACGGCGGCCCCGACAGCTACCGGGCCGGAGGCGACTCCGGTACCTGGTACATCGACCTCACCAACACCACCGCGCACCCCTGCGGCGCGATCCACCCGGTCGTCGTTCTTGTGGACGACAAGCGCACGCTGCGGCCGGAACAGGCGCGGCTGGAGTTCTACGAGGGGGAGCGGGCCCACGCGGTGAGGTTCGAGCGGAGCGACGAGGCCGAGAACGTAGGACCGTTCGACGACGGCTTCCCCGGGTTCACCGTGGCCCCCGGCCGGACCGTCACGGTGAAGGTGCGGCTCTCCCTGGCCTCCGGCGCGACCGCCCCGAACGCCGTCGTCGCGAACGCGGCCGTCGTGCAGAAGCGCGCCGACGACGGCGACTGGGTGGGGGAGTCGAACACCTACCGCTTCCGGATCGAGGGCGCCGCCGAGGACCCGGAGGCGGGCAAGGAGACCGGCACGGGCGAGACCCCGGACGCCACCGTGGACGCCGGCACCGGCACCGGCGTCCACGCGAGTCCCGGTGCCGGTACGGACCCGAGCGCCAGTACCGGCCCCGGTGCCGGTACGGGCCCCGGCGTCGAGGCCCGTACAGGCACGGGCGTCGGGACCACCGCCGGGACCGGTACGGCGGCGCCGTCCGCCGACCAACTGGCCAGGACCGGACCCGGCAGGCCGAACCGACCGGCCCTGGCCGCGCTGGCACTCGTCCTCGTCGCCTTCGGAGCGGGGCTGTTCGCCCTGGCCCGCCGGATCCGCCCGCGCCGGCGCTGACATCCGGGTGGCCCGGCCGCCCCCGTGCTGACACCAGGGCGGCCCGGCCGTGGCCGTGTCGTGCTGACTAGGCTGGGCGTGTCGGCACAGCGTCGTTCCGGCAGCCCCGGTTCGAGTGCGTACGTACGCCAGGACGGCAGGAGACCCAGCACATGTCAGAGCGCAAGCCGATCGAGTCGTGGCTCACCGACATGGACGGTGTCCTCATCCACGAAGGTGTGCCGATCCCCGGCGCCGACGCCTTCATCAAGAAGCTTCGGGAGTCCGGGAAGCCCTTCCTGGTCCTGACGAACAACTCCATCTACACGGCCCGCGACCTGCACGCCCGGCTCCAGCGCATGGGCCTGGACGTGCCGGTCGAGAACATCTGGACCTCCGCCCTCGCCACCGCCAAGTTCCTGGACGACCAGCGGCCCGGCGGCACGGCGTACGTCATCGGCGAGGCGGGCCTGACGACCGCGCTGCACGACATCGGGTACGTCCTGACGGACCATGAGCCGGACTACGTGGTCCTCGGCGAGACCCGTACGTACTCCTTCGAGGCCATGACGAAGGCGGTCCGGCTGATCAAGGGCGGCGCCCGGTTCATCGCCACCAACCCGGACGAGACCGGCCCGTCCACCGAGGGCCCGCTGCCGGCCACCGGGGCGGTCGCCGCGCTGATCACCAAGGCCACCGGAAAGCAGCCGTACTTCGCGGGCAAGCCGAACCCGCTGATGATGCGGACCGGCCTGAACGCCATCGGCGCGCACTCCGAGTCGAGCGCCATGATCGGCGACCGCATGGACACCGACGTCCTGGCCGGTCTGGAGGCGGGGATGCAGACCTTCCTCGTCCTGACCGGGCTGACCACGCCCGAGGAGATCGAGCGCTACCCGTACCGGCCGTCGAAGATCGTCGACTCGATCGCGGACCTCGTCGACCGCGTCTGAGCCGCCGAGCCGGTTCCAAACCCGTGGCGACGCGCTCAGACCCGTACGGAGCAGTGGCGGCCCGCTGAAGATGCGGTCCGCCGCCCCGAGGGGGAGTCTCCAGATGTCTGGAGGTTTCACGATGCGCTCAGTGCGACTCACTCTCTGCGCCGGGGCGGTGGTCGCGGCGGCGTTCACGCCCGCCGCGTACGCGGCCGACGCGGGACCGGCCGGTGTCTCCGTGAACCCGCTGTCCCCGGCGGCGGGCAGTGACATCCGGCTGCGGGCCATGGGCTGTACGGGCCGGACGGGCACCGCGGTGTCGGACGCCTTCGTCTCGGACGCGCGGCTGACCGGCGGGGGCGGCGGCGGACTCGTCGGTGACACCCGCGTCCGTACCGAGCTGCGGCCGGGCAGCTACGGCGTTCGGGTCGACTGCGACGGCCACCGCGACCGGGTCGAGGGCACGCTCACCGTCCCGGCACCGGACTCCTCCCCGAGCGGCTCCTCCCCGCGTGTCTCCGCCCCTGCCTCGCCGGTCGCGCCCGTGAACGCCGGCGGCGGTGGAACCGCCCGCCTGTCCGCCACACACGACGCCCACGCCACGGGCGATGCCCACGCGGCCGGACCCGGCACCAAGCAGGCCGTGGTCGGCCTGGTCCTCGCGAGCGTCGCCGCGATCGCCGTGGCCGTGCGCAGCGCGCGCCGGGGCGACGACGGCCGCGACTGACATGGCCGAACCGGAGCGTTCCACCGGCGCCGGCCGGCTGCTGACCGGTGTGGCCTGGCTCGTGCTGCTGCTCGGGCTGTGGCTGTGGGGCCGCGACGTGACGGATCTGCGGCTGGGGACGTCGGCACCGACCACGGGGGACATCGCGGCGGTCGGACGGCCGCCGGAGGTACGGCTGCCGCCCGCGCTCAAGCCCCTGGGCGGCGCCAGGCCGCAGCGCGTCGACATTCCCTCGATGGGAGTGCAGGCCCCCGTCGTGGCCCGCGGGCTCGACGGCCGGGGTGCCGTCGATCCGCCGTCGTACGACCAGCCGGGTGTCGTCGGCTGGTACGCCTCGGGGGCGAAGCCGGGGGCCGCCGGGACGGCGCTGATGGTCGGCCACGTCGACACCGGGACCCGGCCCGCGGTCTTCTACCGGCTCAGCACCGTCAAGCCCGGCGACACCGTGCGGGTCGTGCGGGACGACGGGACGGTCGCCGAGTTCACCGTGGACGACGTCCAGGTGCTGCCGCGCGACCATTTCGACGCCCGGCAGGCGTACGGGGTACGGGAGTCGGGTCGGGCCGAGCTGCGGCTGATCACCTGCGGCGGAACCTTCGATCGAACCAGCGGCAGCTATACGGCGAACGTGGTCGTCTCGGCGTACCTCACGGGGAGCGGGCTCTGAGGCCGAGTGCGCTCGGCGGGGAGGGGCGTGAGGGGAGTGCGACCGGCGGGGTGGGCTGTGAGGGGGAGTGCGCTCGGCGAGGCCAAGCGCAGTGGGGAGCCGGCTCGGCTGGGCCCGGGTGTAACGCGGATCAGGCTCTGCGGGGCGGGCGCGGCACCGGGCCCGGTCGGCGGCCGCTCCCCCGAAGCCGCCGACCGGGCCGGTCCTCGACCGCGGGCGCACGGGTTGCGGGAGTAACCCGGCACCGGCGCGGGAGGTTCGTGGCCCGTCCACCGCGGTGACGCGGTCGGGCCGGATCAACTGGCCTGCAATGGAGACCACTTGAGCCCACCCTAGAACGGATGTGCGCCTCGGTTTCTAGACTGTTTGACGCCAAGTCTGAAGGGGCCGGCGACGGCCCCCCGGCGAGGGTCCCGGCCCCGGTCCGGCTTCGGTTCCGGTGCCGGCTCCGGCTTCGGTCCCGGCTCCGGCGAGCGTCGTCGGCGAGCCGGCTCCGGGCATGACGAAGGGCCCCCTCGTTCTCACGAGGAGGCCCTCCGGTCTGTGCGCCGCCAGGGACTCGAACCCCGGACCCGCTGATTAAGAGTCAGCTGCTCTAACCAACTGAGCTAGCGGCGCCTACTGACAGGCAAAACTCTACCCGACCCGCGGGGGTGCTCCGACCAGGCGGGCGGCTCCGCGGCAGGTGGGGGTCGTCCCGTACATCATTCGGACCGTCAACGTGCGGCTCCGGATGACAGTTGAGAAACTGACGAACGTGCAGAATTGCGGACATTTCAATCTGGAGTACGAGGGGCGTCACATGAAGACTCCGGTGTTCGAGGAAGTCGATCCCGCGACCGACTGCGACTGCCCCGGATGCGTTCACTGGCGGCGTGTCCTGCCCTTTTCCTCGCGGCTCGGCCCGTCCGGCGCCCTGGCGCATCCGGCGGCCCGCGCCCATGTCCTCGCTCGCGCGGCGGTGGCGCGAACCCCCATGACGCTCGCGCTGGCCGCCGCGGCGGGAACCGTACTCGGCGCGGTGCCGGCGGTCGCCGCCGTGCACGCGCCCGTCCGGCCCGGTGTTCCCCCGGTCGACGGACACGACGACACCCCCCAGGGCCGCAGGGCGCCGCTGCACGGCCCGGTGGGGAAGCCGGGGCTGCCCGTCAGTCCGGGCAAGGCGGTCCGGGCACGCGCCACCACGCGGGCCGCGATCATCAGCCGGGCCAAGACCTGGATCGACGCGCAGGTGCCGTACAGCATGGACGACTACTGGCGGGACGGATACCGGCAGGACTGCTCCGGCTTCGTCTCGATGGCCTGGAACCTGCCGGGCAACGAATGGACCGGCAGCCTCGACAGCTTCGGGGTGCGGATCACCAGGGACCGGCTCCAGCCGGGCGACATCCTGCTCTTCCACAACCCCGACAACCCCGAGAAGGGCTCGCACGTCGTCATCTTCGGCGGCTGGACGGACTACACGCACACCCAGTACGTCGCCTACGAGCAGGCCCCGCCGCGCGCCAGGAAGCAGTCCACCCCGTACGCGTACTGGACGAACTCGGACCAGTACGTGCCCTATCGCTACCGGGGGATCACGGAGGGCGCGGGCGGTTCGCCGCCGTCCTCGGCGACCCGTTACCCAGGGGCCGCGTACTTCGGGACGGGCGCGAACAACGCGTACGTCGCCCAGCTCGGCCGGCTTCTGGTGGACCGGGGCGGCCGGCGCTTCTACACCAAGGGCCCGGGGCCGCGCTGGTCGGCCGCGGACCGGCGGGCCACTGAGGCGTTCCAGGGGGCGCAGGGCTGGAAGGGCACCGACGCGGACGGGCTGCCGGGTCCGAAGACCTGGTCGTACCTGGTCGGCAAGGAGGGCAGGAACATCCCGGCGGTGACGGCCGGACCGGGTTCCTCGCACACCGTGCCCGGCTATCCGGGACGCGCGGTGTTCCGGCCCGGAGCGAACGACGCCCAGGTGACCCAGCTGGGAAAGCAGCTGGTCAAGAAGGGGTTCGGCACCTACTACAGCTCCGGGCCCGGGCCGCGCTGGGGCGAGGCGGACCGGCGCAACGTCGAGGCGTTCCAGCGGGCACAGGGCTGGCGCGGCGGTGCGGCGGACGGCTATCCGGGACCGGAGACCTGGCGGCGGCTCTTCTCCTGAGCGGCCGGGTTCCGCACGGCTCGTGAACACACTTCCAGGCGCGGAGGCATGGAGGCAGCTATGAGTACGACGACGTCAGACACCCCGGAGTCCGAGGGGGCACCCCCGGCGGAACCCCGGTCCGACACGACGGCCGAGTGCGGTGGCGTTCACCGGGCCGCCCGGCTCATCCACAACGAGGCCACCACCGAGATCCCCGTCCATCTGCTCTTCCGTGACGACCCCGACCCGGTCTCCGTGCCGCTCGCGCCCGCCGTCGTGGGCCGTCGGCGCGGTACGGGGGAGCAGCCGAGGATCCGGCGGCCCGCGCCCGGCAGACCCCCGCGCCCGGTGCCGGAGGCCGATCCCGAGCTGGTCGAACGGCCCGCGCGGGTGCTGCCCGGTGCCGCGGGTGTGCTGGCCGGGGCCTGTGGTGTGGCCGGATGTGTTCTCACCACCTGGTGGGCGGGTCTGCTGCCGCCCTCCGTACTGGCGGCGCTCGAGCTGCCCGGGCGCGCGGGCACCGGACTCGGGCCCGCGCAATGGGCCGCGTACGCCGGGGCGGGCGCGCTCGGTCTGTTCGGCTTCGGCGGTCTCGCCCGTGGCCGGACCGGACGGGCCTGGGTGCTCGGTCTGTTCGGGCGCTATCGCGGCACGGTCCGGCGTACCGGCCTGATGTGGGTCAACCCGCTGGTGCTGCGCCGCCGGGTCGACGTGCGGCTGCGGCACTGGCGCAGCGAGCCGATGTCCGTGGTCGACGCGAACGGGGTCGAGCTGCGGGTGATCGTGCTCGTCGTGTGGCGCGTCAAGGACACCGCGCGGGCCACGCTCGCGGTCGACGACCACCGGATGTATCTGCGTGAGTGTGTGGAGGCGGCCCTCTCGCGGGTGCTCTCCCAGCTGCCGGCCGAGCTGCCGCCCGCCGTGATCAGGGATCTGACCCTGCGCAACACGGACGCGGTCGGCGAGGCGCTGACCCGGATGGTGGCCGCGGACACGGCCCCCGTCGGTCTGGAGGTGTTCTCGGCGCAGCCGACCCGGATCGAGTACGCGCCGGAGATCGCCGCCGTGATGCAGCGCCGCCGGATCGCGGCCCTGGACGCCCAGCACCGCGACAGCGTGCTCGGCTCGGTCGTCGACTCGGTCGAGGACACGGTGACCCGGCTGACCCTGCGCGGGCTCGTCGAGCTGGACGACTACGAACGCAAGGCGTTGGTGAAGGACCTGACGGTGGCGTTCTGCACCGGACGCGGGGAGGTCTCCGCGTAGGTCGCGCAGGTCGTATGGGCCTCGTGGGTCGCATGGATCTAGTGGGTCATGTGGGCCTCTTGGGTCTCGCAGGCCTCGTAGACCTCATCGGCCGCTTGACCCCGGCCGTGCGGGGCGGTCGGGTCGGCTATTGGTATGGACATGTTCAACTACCCGCAATAATCTGACACTTGGTCTAGACCTGAACCTCGCGCGGGCGCCTCACGGGAACATCCCCCACGTCCTCCAGGAGCGGCAGCATGCGCACACGGACGAACCAACACCCCGCCGGCCGGTCCCGCGCCGGCGGGAAAGCGAAGTTGTACGCGGCGGCGCTCGGCCTCGCGACGGCGGGCACCTTCGTGCTCTCCACCGGCGGCGCCAGTGCCCACGGCTACACCGACCAGCCCCTCAGTCGGCAGAAGATGTGTGCCGCCAACGGTGGCATTGTGGCCAACTGCGGTGACATCCAATGGGAACCGCAGAGCGTCGAGGGCCTCAAGGGCTTCCCGGCCGCGGGTCCGGCCGACGGCAGCATCTGCTCCGCCGGGCACGCCAACTTCGCCCAGCTCGACCAGCCGAAGACTCCGGCGGGCGCGGCCTGGCCGACGACCAAGGTGACCGCGGGGCAGACCTACACGTTCCGCTGGCAGTTCACCGCGATGCATGCGACGACCGACTTCAAGTACTTCGTCACCAAGACCGGCTGGAACCAGAACCACGCGCTGACCCGCGCGGACCTGGAGACCACCCCGTTCCTGACGGTCCCCTACAACGGACAGCGCCCCCCGGCCACGCTCACGCACACCGGCACGCTGCCCGGCGGCAGGACCGGACACCACGTCATCCTCGGGGTGTGGACGGTCGCGGACACGACGAACGCGTTCTACTCCTGCGCGGACGTCACGTTCTGAGACCCGCGATCCGGCGCCCGCAATCCCGGTTCCACGAGTTCTGAGCCTCGCTTGAGGCGCGGGCGCCACCGGTGCGGGTATGTTCCCCGCACGTCGACATGACCATGCCGACGCGCGGGGAACAGTGTCCGACCACCGGGGGACCGTCATGAGTGTGTTCTTCTATGTCCTGCCCAGCCTGATCATCGCCGCGGTGCTCTTCGCGGCGGCCAGGATCGTGCGCCGCCTGCTGGAGGTGCGCAGCGCCTGGAACAGCGGACTGACCGCGGAGGCGCGCTGTCTGCGTTCGTACACGACGGTCAGTGGGGGAGGCAACGACACCTCCGTCACCACGACCCTGCGCCACGTCTACGAGTTCACGACGCGCGACGGCCGGGCGATCCGCTTCGAGGAGCCGAACGGCCCCGCGACGGTGTTGGAGGGCGACATCGTCCCCGCGTACTACACCGCCCGGAACCCCGAGAAGGCCACGGCGCACGCGCCGAACCCGGGCAGGGCGGTCGCGGGCACCCTCGCCCTGCTGGTGTTCCTCGGCGTGATCGTCAGTTTCTGCGTCGGCTTCATGATCACTTATCACGAGGCGGTCTCCGGCGTCGACGGGTTCCTCGGGGGTTAGCGCACGGGACTCCCTATCTGACGAGCCGTCAATTACCTTACGTCTGCATGGTGTCCAGGAGGCGTACCGTCGGGGAGCTCGTGCGGCAGCGGTGGGGTGACCACCGGCCGGGACTGTGGTTCGAGGGCCGGGTCATCAGCCATCACCAGGTGGCGGCGGGCGCGGCGGCGCGTGCGGCACTGCTCGCCGATGCGCTGCCGTACGGCGCGGAGCCGCATGTGGGGGTGCTGCTCGACAACACCCCCGAATATCCACTGTGGCTCGGCGCGGCCGCCCTCGCCGGTGCCGCCGTCGCGGGGATCAACCCGACCCGCCGCGGACCCGAACTGGCCCGGGACATCCTGCACACCGAATGCCGCGTCCTGGTCACCGAGCGAGCTCATCTGCCGCTCCTCGACGGACTCGAACTCCCCGGCGTGCGCGTCCTGGTGACCGACACGGACGCCTACGCCGAGCTCCTGAGGACCTACGAGGGCGCGAAGCCGGACGACGGCGGGGCGCGTCCGGACAGCCGCTTCCTGCTGCTCTTCACGTCCGGTTCGTCCGGCGCGCCCAAGGCCGCCGTCTGCACCCAGGGCCGCATCGCCGCGGCCGGGCGTTCCCTCGTCGACCACTTCGGGGTGCGCGCCGACGACACCCACTACATCTGCATGCCGATGTTCCACGGCAACGCGGTGATCGCCGACTGGGCGCCCGCGCTGGCGACCGGCGCGGGGATCGCGCTGCGGCGCCGCTTCTCGGCCTCCGGGTTCCTCCCCGACGTACGGGCCTCGGGCGCGACGTACTTCACCTACGTCGGCCGCGCCGTGCAGTATCTGCTGGCCACGCCCGCCCGCCCCGACGACCGCGACAACCCGCTGCGCCTGGGATTCGGGACGGAGGCCGGCGCGGTCGACGCGGCCGCCTTCGAGAAGCGCTTCGGGGCGCGGCTCGTCGAGGGGTACGGCTCCTCGGAGGGCGGCGCCGCCGTCCAGCGCACGCCAGGCACCCCGGCCGGGGCGATCGGCCGGGCGGCGCCCTCGGACGACCTCGCGGTGATCGACCCGGACACCGGGCGCGAGTGCCCGCCCGCAGTGTTCGCCGGGAACGGGCGTCTGCTCAACGGCGCTGACGCGATAGGGGAGTTGGTGAACCGGGGAACCAGTCTCTTCGAGGGGTACTGGCGCAATCCCGAGGCCGAGGCGGCCCGGCGCCGGGGGGCGTCACCCGGGCCGGGGCAGGGGAGCGGCGAGGCGGGGGCGGGGACCGGCGAGGAGGGGCAGGGGGCCGGCGAGGCGGGGGCGGGGGATGCTGGAGCGGGGGCCGGCTGGTACTGGACCGGTGATCTCTTCTACCGCGACACCGACGGCTTTCTCTACTTCGCCGGGCGAAGCGACGACCGGCTGCGCGTCGACAGCGAGAACCTCGCCGCCGCGATGATCGAGAACATTCTCGCCCGGTACGAGGACGCGGCCGCCGTCGCGGTGTACGCCGTGCCGGATCCGGTGGCGGGCGACCAGGTGATGGCGACGCTCGCCCTGAAGGAGGGCGCCCGCTTCGGTCCCTCGCCCTTCGCCGGGTTCCTGCTCGCCCAGCCGGACCTCGGCACCAAGATGGCCCCCCGGTTCCTGCGGATCGTGGAACGGATGCCGGTCACGGCCACCAACAAGATCCACCGGGTGGCCCTGCGGCGCGAGGGCTTCCGTTGTCCCGACCCGGTGTGGTGGCGGCCCCCGGGCGAGCCGGCGTACCGGAGGCTGACGCCGGCGGACGTGGACGGACTGGTGTCCCGGTACCGGGCGCACGGCCGGGAGGAACTGCTGACGCGATAGCCGCGGGGCGGGGCGGGGCTGGGCCGGGCCGGGAGGCGGGGTCGGAGGGCGGCACTCCGATGGGTCCGTCGGCTAGGGGTCCCTGGCCCGGGGTCCCTCCCCCGGCGCGGTGCGTCCCGGGCGGTTCGCGTGGCGGTGACGTCGGGGGCGGTGACGTCGGCCGGTGACGTCGAGGGGGGCTTTCGAACGGCGAGGGCTTTCGAAAGGCGGTGTCTTTCGATCGGCGGCGGCATGAGGCATCCCGGCCGCCATCCGCGGGGAGGATATCCGGGCACGTGTGCCGAGGGGCCCCCGCGCCGGAGGCCCGGGCCGAGCGAAGAAGGGCGTTGCGTTGCCTGATCCGGGTCGCGGACACGCAGGCCGCGGGGCGGTGCCGCCCCGGCTCACGTCCGCGCCCGTGAAGCCGGTGATGTCGGTGACGCCAGTGGTGCCGGTGACTTCGACGGTGACGCCGCTACCGGTACCGGCACTCTGCCGGGAACTTGTCATGCCCCTGCGGTCCAGGTCGCCTCCCGGGAGGACCGTCGCCCCGGCCCGGCAGTTCCCCCGGGACGACTGTCGCCCCCCAGCGGAACGATGCGCCCGGCTGCACGGTCCGACGCCCCCCACTCGCCCCCTCCACGGCACCCGAAAGGCAATCATGTCCCCCACACATGACACGCTCGACCGCGGACACAATGACGACCTGCTCGGCTTCGTCAGGTCCAGCCCCTCGCCGTACCACGTGGTGGCGAGCGCGGCGCAGCGCCTGGAGAAGGCGGGTTTCGCGGAGTTGCGGGAGCGGGACGACTGGACCGCCGGAGCCGAGGGCGGCCGCTATGTCGTACGCGGGGGAGCGCTGCTCGCCTGGTACGCCCCGCCCGGCGCCCCCGCCTGCACCCCGTTCCGGATCGTCGGCACCCACACCGACTCACCGAACCTGCGGGTCAAGCCCACTCCGGACACCGGCTCGGCGGGGTGGCGGCAGATCGGCGTGGAGGTCTACGGCGGAGTGCCGCTCAACACCTGGCTCGACCGGGATCTCGGCGTCTCGGGGAGGCTGGCCCTGCGTGACGGTTCGACCCGGCTGGTCCGCGTCGACAAACCGCTGCTGCGGGTGCCGCAGCTCGCCATCCACCTCGACCGGACCGTCAACGACGGGCTCGCCCTGGACCGGCAGCGGCACCTGACCCCGCTGTGGGGGCTCGGCGGCCCGCGGCCCGGCGCCCTGCTCGGCCGGCTCGCTGACGAGGCGGGCGCCGAAGCGGCGGAGGTCCTCGGCTGGGACCTCATGCTCCACGACATCCAGCCGCCCGGATACCTGGGCGCGGACGAGGAGTTCATCGTCGCGCCGCGCCTCGACAACCAGATCTCGGTGCACGCGGCCGTCGCCGCCCTGGTCGCCGCGGCGGGCTCGGAACGCCCGCCCGCGTCCGTACCGGTGCTCGCCGCCTTCGACCACGAGGAGGTCGGCAGCGGATCGGAGACCGGAGCCCAGGGACCCTTCCTGGAACGGATACTGGGCCGCTCCGTGTCCGCCAGGGGCGGGGGGCGCGAGGACTTCGACCGTGCCCTCGCCGGCACCCTGTGCGTCTCCTCCGACATGACCCACGCGGTCCACCCCAACTACGCCGAACGCCACGACCCTGACCACCGTCCGCTGCCCAACGGCGGCCCCGTGATCAAGGTCAACGTCAATCAGCGGTACGCCAGCGATGGCATCGGTGTCGCCGCCTTCGCCGCCGCGTGCGAACGGGCCGGGGTTCCGTGGCAGCCGTTCGTCTCGCACAACGCCATGCCGTGCGGGACGTCGATCGGTCCGATCACCGCGGCCCGTCTCGGTGTGACGACGGTCGACGTGGGGGTGGCCGGGCTGTCGATGCACTCGGCGCGTGAACTGTGCGGGGCGCGGGACCCGGAGCTGCTGGCGCGGGTGCTGACGGAGTTCGTCACGGCGGAGCGGGCCGGCGTCCGAGACCGGGGGCGGTGATGGTCCCGGACATGCGTGAAGGCCCCCCACAGTGTGGAGGGCCTTCACCAAGGTGCGCCGCCAGGGACTCGAACCCCGGACCCGCTGATTAAGAGTCAGCTGCTCTAACCAACTGAGCTAGCGGCGCATGACTCTCGCCTTCCGCTTCCGCGGCCGGCGACAAAAGAAATACTACCTGGTCCGCGGGGGTGTTTCGGACCAGCCGCGCACACCACTCACGCGGCCTTCCGGGCGGGCCCGCACTCGCTCCGTGCGGGCCCGGCGCGGAGGCTGTCAGATCGCCAGGGAGAGCAGTACCGGGGTCGCTCCGCGGTTCAGCGTGTCGGCGGCGCGGCGGAGCCGGTGGGCGTGCTCGACCGGGAGGGACAGGGCGAGGCAGCCGACGGAGGAGCCCGCGGTGATCGGGACGGCCGCGCAGACCGTGCCGATCGCGTACTCCTGGAGGTCGAGCACGGGCACGGTGGCCGGCTGGGAGTCGAGGCGGGACAGCAGGAGCCGCTCGCTGGTGATGGTCCGCGAGGTGAGCCGGGCCATCTTGTGGCGGGCGAGGTGGTCGCGGCGGCCGTTGTGGTCGAGCTGGCCGAGCAGACTCTTGCCGACCGCGCTGGCGTGCGCGGAGGAGCGGAAGTCGACCCACTCGTTGACCGCGGGGCTGGACGGGCTATCCGCGTACTGGGTGACGTGCACCTCGCCGTCGATGTAGCGGCTGATGTAGATCGCGGCGCCGACCGAGTCGCGGAGCCGGTCGATCGTCTGCTGGAGCTTGTCGCGCAGTGCCTGCTCGCGGCCGTGGGCGGAACCGAGGAGGCCGAGGGCGGCGCCGGTGACGTACGCGCCGTCCGCGACCTGCTCGACGTAGCCCTCCCGGCGCAGCATGCGCAGCAGTACGGTCAGCCGGTCGGCGCCGAGGCCGGCCCGGCGGGCGAGATCGGTCGCGGTGACACCGGTGGTGTGCCGCGACATCGTCTCCAGCACGCGCAGCGCGTCCTGGGCCGAGTGGTACGGCGCGGTCGGCTCGTTCATCAGCGCCACGGTTTCCCCCTGCGCTTCATGGCCCGGCTCAAAAATGACGTCGGTCCGGACGGCTGGGCTCATTACACGATAACGGCCAAGACGCCTTCCGTGGCGGTCTGTTGACGAGATTGGTGGTGCGCTCCATGCCTCTCAGCAGGAGCGCACCACCCTGGCATATGCCAACGGCATGACGCTTCGGGCATGTCCCGGCCGCGGGACCTCGCGCCTTCCCGGAAGCGCTCCCCCTCCGCCCCTCGTTCGCTCCCCGAGTCAGAGGACCGCGCCGAGGAACTCCCTGGTCCGCTCGTGCTCCGGATCGCTGAACATCCGCTCCGGCGGGCCGGACTCGATGACATGACCGGAATCGAACATCAGGACCTGGTCCGAGATGTCCCTGGCGAAATTCATCTCATGGGTCACACAGAGCATCGTGATGTCCGTGGTGCGGGCGATGTCACGCAGTACGTCGAGGACGCCCGCCACCAGTTCGGGGTCGAGTGCGGACGTCACCTCGTCCAGCAGCAGCACCTGCGGCCGCATCGCCAGAGTGCGGGCGATGGCCACGCGCTGCTGCTGGCCCCCGGACAGCCGGCCCGGCCGCTCGTCGCACTTGTCCGCGAGGCCGACCAGGTCCAGCAGTTCGCGGGCCCGCTCCTCGGCCTCGTCCCGGGACAGGCCGAGGACGGCCACGGGTGCCTCGGTGACGTTCCGCAGCACGCTCATGTTCGGGAAGAGGTTGAACTGCTGGAAGACCATCCCGATCTTCTTGCGGACCTCGCGGACCTGCTTCTCCTGCGCGGGGAAGAGCCGGTCCCCGGCGACCGTGATCGTGCCCTCGTCGGGCCGGGTCAGGGTCATCAGCAGCCGCAGGATCGTCGTCTTTCCGGAACCGGACGGGCCGATCAGGGTGACGTGCTTGCCGGAGTCGACGCGGAAGTCGAGCCCGTCGAGGACGGTGTTGTCACCGAAACGCTTGGTGACCTTGTCGAAGCGGATCAGCTCGCTGCCGTCCACCGGGGGGTTGTCGAGGGCGTTCGTGTCAGCGGACAAGTCGTCGCTCCAGGGCTCGCAGCAGCAGGGAAGCCGGGTAGGAAATGAGGATGAAGGCCACGCCGATGACCGTGAGCGGCTCCGTGAACTGGAAGTGCTGCTGCGAGTACAGCCGCGCCTCGCCGAGCATCTCCAGCACCGTGATCGTCATCAGCAGCGGCGTGTCCTTGAGCATCGCGATGACGTAGTTGCCGAGCGCCGGCACCACACGGCGCAGGGCCTGCGGCAGGATCACCGCCGTCCAGGTGCGCCGCACGGGAAGGCCGAGCGCCGTGGCCGCCTCCCACTGGCCGGCCGGCACGCCCTCGATACCGGCCCGGTAGACCTGCATCGTGTACGTCGAGTAGTGCAGTCCGATCGCGATGACACCGGTGGTCAGGGCGGAGAACGTGATGTTCCACTCGGGCAGCACGTAGAAGAGGAAGAACAGCTGCACCAGCAGCGGGGTGTTGCGCACGAACTCGGTGACCACCCCGACCGGCCAGCGCACCCAGCGGGTCGGCGCCCGCATCAGCAGCGCCCACACCAGTCCGAGGGCGAAGGAGATCACCGAGCCGAGGGCCAGCGCCTCGAGCGTGACCAGCAGGCCGTCCCAGAAGTGCGGCATGAAGTCGCCGACGGCGTTCCAGTCCCAGGTCATGAGGCACCACCGATCGTCGTCTCTGCGAGGGGCACGATGCTCATGAGGCACTCCTGCCCGCGGTGGCACCGGCGCCCGCACCGGCCGTCGCGGCCCGCTTCGCCTCGCGGGCCGGCACGCTGTCCGACGCCTTGCCGACCCCGGCCTTCAGCCGCTTCTCCAGGCCGCGCATGAGCCGGGTGAGCAGGAAGGCGATGACGAAGTAGATGAGCAGGACGTACGTGTAGACCTCCGCGCTCTGCTGGAGGGCCAGCCGCACCAGATTGGCGCTGAACGTCAGATCGCCCATCCCCATCACGGAGACGAGCGCCGTGCCCTTGAGCAGTTCGACCAGCAGGTTGGAGAAGGGCGGGATCATCTCCGGCACCGCCTGCGGCAGCAGGATCAGCCGCATCCGCTGCCAGGGTGTGAAGCTGAGCGCGATCCCGCCCTCGCGCTGAGCCGGGTCGACCGCGTTCAGCGCGCCGCGCACGATCTCGGAGCCGTACGCCCCGTAGGTCAGCCCCAGTGCCAGCGTGCCCGCCCACAGCGGGACGAGCTGCCAGCCGAAGGCGAGCGGCAGCACGAAGTACACCCAGAAGATCATGATCAGCGCGGAGGTGCCGCGGAACACCTCGGTGTAGAAGCCCGCGAGGAAGCGGACGATCCACCGCCGCGACGTGCGCGCGATTCCTGCCAGGAAGGACATGGCTCCGGCCGACAGCGCGCTGAAGAGCAGCAGTTGGACGGTGACCCAGATCCCTTCGAGGACGAGTTTCCAGAGTCCCGATGTCATCCGCGGCACAGCTCCTTCGCGGTCATGTCGGTCATCTCGGCCCTGGTGAAGCCGAACGGCCGCAGGACGCGGAAGAGTTCGCCGCTCTTCTTCATCTTCCGCAGCTCGACGTTGAAGGCGTCCCGCAGCCTCGTCTCCTGCGAACGGAAGGCGAAGCCGCCCCCGTCGACATGGGGTTCGCCCTTGACCAGCGGAGCGAAGGGCCTGGTGCTCTCAGCCTTGTCGGACTGCTTCACCACCTCGCGGACGGTCAGCGCGGTTCCCGCGAACACGTCGGCGCGGCCCGCCTCGACCGCGTTCAGCCCGGCCACCTGGTCGGGCACGACCAGGATGTCGCTCTCCTTGTACCCGGCCTCGACCGCGTACTGGATCTCCGCGTAGCCGGTCCCCGTCGCGAACCTGGCCTTCTTGGCCACGACGTCCTTGTAGTCGTGCAGCCCCTTCGGATTGCCCTTGCGCACGATGAACGCGTCGAGCATCTGATAGTCGGGGTCGGCGAATATGACCTGCTCGCAGCGCTCCGCGTTGATGTACATCCCGGCGGAGACCACGTCGAACTGCTGCGAGTCGAGCCCGGGTATGAGCGAGCCGAACTCGGTCGGCACCGGCTGGACACGGTCGACGCCCAGCCGCTTGAAGACGGCCTTGGCGAGTTCCGGTGCCTCTCCGGTGAGCCGGCCGTCCTTGTCGATGTAGCCGAAGGGGATCTCGCCCGCGATGCCGAGGCGGACGACGCCCTGCGCCTTCAGCCGGTCGAGGAGATCACCGCCGCCGGCCGACGACGCCGTGGCCACGCGACTACAGCCGGCGGCGCCGAGCGCGCCGAGGGCCGCGACGCCCGCGAGCAGCGACCGGCGCGTCGTCCCGGGCGGATGTCTGCCGTTCCCCGTCGCGTTCGCATCTGCATTCCCAAGTGGTGGAGCCATGGCCGCGCGGCTACCCGGGACCATGCGATGTATGCGGACCGGATCCGGCCCCGTGCGGCCGTGGGCTCGTGACGCGAGCGGGACCATGGAAGGCACGGCCGATCGATTCATCCGGGTGTCACTGGCCGGGCGCGGTGTGCACGGCACCGCGAAACTCCTCGACGACCGGGCACCGGTCACCTGTGCGGCGGTGTGGGACGCGCTCCCGCAGAGCGGTGACGTCCACCACGCGAAGTACGCGCGCAACGAGATCTACGCCCTCTTCCCGCCGTTCGCGGCAGCGGAGCCGCCGCTGGAGAATCCCACCGTCACTCCCGTTCCCGGAGACCTTTGCTGCTTCGCCTTCGCGGGCACGGAGTTGGGCACCCGGGCCTACGGATACGGCACCGAGGTCCGCCCCGGCGCCACCGTGGTCGACCTCGCGCTCTTCCACGAGCGCGACAACCTGCTCCTCACGGGGACGTGGGCTGGGTGCCGGGCATCGTCCGGGGCCAACTGATCCTGGGACTCGCCGAGTTGGCCGCGGCCTGCGACGACCTGTGGCACACCGGAGCCGCGGGGGAGACGCTCGGCTTCGAGCGGCTCTAAGGCAGGGGCAGGGGCAGAGGCTGGGGCAGGGCCGGTGGCGGTGCCACTCCGGCGGCTCCCGCCTCGTACAGCGCGTGCGCCGTGCGCAGGACGAGGTCGTCGCGATGCCGGGCGGCGACGATCTGCATCCCGGCCGGAAGCCCCTCGCCGTCCACGCCGACCGGGACCGTCGCCGCGGGCTGCTGCGTCAGATTGAACGGGTACGTGAACGGGGTCCACCCCGTCCAGCGACGGGACCCCGACCGGGCCGGGACCTCGGCGCCCGCCTCGAAGGCCGTCAGCGGCAGGGTGGGCGTGACGAGGACGTCGTACGACGTGTGGAACAGGCCCATCCGGCGGCCCAGCGCCATCCGGACGTCCGTGGCGGCGAGATGGTCAAGGGCGCCGACGCGGGCGCCCAGGCCGCAGATCTCCCGCAGCCCCGGGTCGAGCAGGGCCCGCCGGCCGGCGCCGAGCCGCTGGGTCACCCGGGCCGCTCCGCTGAACCACAGGGTGTGGAAGGCGTCCACCGGATCGGCGAAGTCGGGGTCCGCCTCGGTGACATGGGCGCCCAGGCCCGCCAGGCGCTCCACCGCCCGCCGTACCGCCGCCGCGACGGCCGGGTCGACGGCGACCTGCCCGCCGAGCGAGGGCGAGTAGGCCACCCGAAGACCCCGCACCCCCTTGCCGAGGGCGTCCACGAAGGATCCGCCGGCCGGGCCGAGCGCGGACCAGTCGCGGGCGTCCGGCGTTCCGATCACGTCGAGCATCAGGGCCGCGTCGGCCGCGTCCCGGGTCATCGGGCCCACATGCGAGAGAGTCCCGAAGGCGCTCGGCGGATACATCGGAACCCTGCCGTACGTCGGCTTCAGCCCGAAGATCCCGCAGAACGCGGCCGGGATACGGACGCTGCCGCCGCCGTCCGTACCGAGCGACAGCGGACCGGCGCCCAGCGCCACGGCCGCCGCACTGCCTCTGCTGGAGCCGCCCGAGGTGCGCGTGACGTCGTACGGATTGCGCGTCACCCCCGACAGCGGCGAGTCCGTCACGCCCTTCCAGCCGAACTCGGGTGTCGTCGTCTTGCCGAGGAACACCGCCCCGTGCTCGCGCAGCCGGGCCACGGCGGGGGCGTCCTCCTCCCAGCTTCCCTGTGCGCTCGTCGTCCTGGAGCCGCGCAGGGTGGGATGCCCGCGCAGCAGCAGGATGTCCTTCACCGTGACGGGCACACCGTCCAGCAGCCCCGCGGGCTTGCCCCGCCGCCAGCGGTCCGCCGACTCCCGTGCCCGGGCCAGGGCCTCGTCCGCGAGGAGAGCGACGAACGCGTTCACGGCCGGCTGTACTCGGCGTGCTCGCTCCAGGGCCGCGCGCGTCGCCTCCTCGGGGCCGAATTCGCCCTTGCGGTACCCGTCGACGAGTTGTACGGCCGTCAGGTCGGTGAGTTCCGGCATCGGTTCCTCCCAGGGCGCTTCAGTGGCCGGGCACGTACCCGCGCTGCTTGTCGACCACGTTCGGCAGCGGCCTGCCCGCGGCCCAGCGCTCGTACAACTCCACGAACTGCTCGCCCAGTTCGTCCCTCCAGCCGACCGTGTCCCCGCTCATGTGCGGCGACACGATCAGACCGGGGACGTCCCACAACGGGCTGTCACGGCCGAGCGGTTCGTCCCGGAAGACATCCAGGGCCGCACCCGCGATCCACCGTTTCGACAGCGCCTCGGCGAGCGCCTCCTCCACGACGAGCTGCCCGCGTCCGACATTGATGAAGCGGGCCGAGGGCTGCATCATCCCGAAGCGACGGGCGTCGAACATGCCGCGGGTCTCCGCGGTGAGCGGAGCCGCCGACACCACCCAGTCGGCGCGCGCCATCAGCCGGTCCAGCTCCCCGGGACCGTGGATCCCGGTGCGCGGGATGCGCCCGACCAGCGCCGTGGTGACATCCAGCGCCTTCAGGGTGCGGACGATCGCCCGCCCGATCGGCCCCGACCCCACCACACAGGCCCGGGTCCCGGCCACCCGCTGCGACTCCCGGTGCCGCCACTCGTGCCGCCGTTGCAGGTCCCAGGTCCGCGGCAGATCCTTCGCCATGGTGAGGACCAGAGCGGCGACGTACTCGGCGATCGGCCGTTCGAAGACACCGCGCGCGTTGGTCACCACCGTGTCGGAGCCGGCGAGCTCGGGACACATCAGATGGTCCACGCCCGCACTGGCCGTGTGCACCCAGCGCGGCCGCGGTCCCCCGCCCGGCCAGGCACGGCGTACGGCCTGCGAGGCGAAGTCCCACACGAGCAGCACGTCCGCGTGCGGCAGCCGCTCCGCGAGAGCGGACTCGTCGGTGTGCTCGATCCGTACCCGGCCGGTGAGCCGCCCCAGCCGGGGAAGCGGGTCGGCGTCCAGGACGAGCAGGGTGGGCCGGACCGGGGCGTCCGGTGCGCCGGGGGACGTACGGGCGCTCATCGGAGGAGACCGTTTCGCAATGCGGGTCCGCTTCTCTGGTAGGTCCTGGGGCGAAATGACCGGGAGGCGTGCGGCCGGGCGGGAGCCGGCCCGTCTGAGATGCGCGGATCGACCACGCTCGCACCCGAACCTACCGTCGTCAACACGGGCTCGCATACGGTCCGTTGCCCGCCCGTTCCCCTCTACGAGGCCGGTGCCTGCCATGGACGTT
Organism: Streptomyces sp. NPDC005281; assembly: GCF_040607495.1. Lineage (NCBI taxonomy): Bacteria > Bacillati > Actinomycetota > Actinomycetes > Kitasatosporales > Streptomycetaceae > Streptomyces > Streptomyces sp. NPDC005281. Next base: position 209,443 of record NZ_JBEXGX010000015.1, read on the forward strand.
TCCTTTCTCGGCGGTCCACATCCGCAGCGCGGGGTCGGAGTCGTCGCGCCGTCCGACTCCGCCCTCGGCCGCGAACTCTGGCGATGGGTTCCCGACGACGTCTCCCTGCATCTGACCCGCACCCCGGTCGTGCCCGGTCCCGTACCGCGATGTGGCCGACATGGCACGCAGGGCGGCGCGCGGGCCGGCGGACGCCCTCTTCGTCAGCTGCACCAACCTCGCGACGTACGACGTCATCCCCCGGCTGGAGGCCGAACCGCGGATACCGGTGATCTCGGCCAACCAGGTGACGATGTGGGCGGCGCTGCGCCAACTGGGTACCCGAGCGGAGGGCCCTTGTCGGCGGCTGATTGATCCGGCCGCCCGCAGGGGACCCGTACTTCCCGAAGAACAGGAAGGTTGGGCATGACCGCACTCGGATTCCTCTACCCCGGCCACTCGGCCGAGGACGACTACCCGCGCGTCGAGCAGCTGCTCGGCAGCGACGTCCGCCTGACCGTCGTCCACACGGACATGGGGGAGGGCGCCCACGGCGTGGACGCGCTCCTCGAGATGGGCTCGGCACACCGGCTCGCGGCGGGCGTCGGGGAGCTGCGCCTGTCCGGAGCGGAGGCCGTCGTCTGGGCATGCACGAGCGGCAGCTTCGTGTACGGGGTGCAGGGCGCCCACGAGCAGGTCCGCGGCCTCGCCAGGGCGGCCGGTCTGCCCGCCTCCTCGACGTCCTTCGCCTTCGCGCACGCGGCGCGGGAGATCGGGGCGAGGCGGGTGGCGATCGGGGCGACCTACCCCGACGACGTGGCCGCGCTCTTCGCGGAGTTCCTGAAGGGGACCGGCACGGAGACGGTCTCGGTGCGCGGCTCCGGAGTCGTCACCGCCGCCGAGGTCGCTGGCTGGGACTACGACCGGGTCCTCGCGCTGGCCCGCGAGGCGGACCACCCGGACGCCGACGCGGTCCTCCTCCCCGACACGGCCCTGCACACCGCCTCCCACCTCACGGCCCTGGAGAAGGAGCTGGCCAAACCGGTCCTCACCGCCAACCAGGTCACCGTCTGGGAGGCCCTGCGCCTGACCGGCCGCCGGGTGAACGCCCCGGGCCTGGGTTCCCTGTTCACCAGGGAACCGATCATCCAGGCAGAGTAGAGAACCGGCCCCTCGGGCAGGAGACCCAGGCCCTCGGGCAGGAAACCAGACCCAGCCCCTCCGGACGGGGAAGCCCCAGCCCCTCCGGACGGGGAAGCCCCAGCCCCTCCAGGCGGGGAAGCTCCGGCCCCCCGGGCGGGAAAGATCCAGGCCCTCCGGCGTTTGAGGAGCGGAGGTCCGGGGGGCGGAGCCCCCGGGCAGGGGACGGGTAGGGGCGGGGGCGAAGAAATCGGCCCCAGCCCCACCCGGGGGCCGCCGCCCCGCGCCGGGGAGCCGGGGAATAACCGGAGACACCCTCCTGTTCGCACGGCGAGGAGACATCGCGCACGCAACAGGAGGCACCCCCGGTGGACCAGACGGTGGACGAGACGCCCGAGCAGGACGAGATCCGAGGCACGGCACAGGGCACCGCCCCCGTACCCCTGTCCGTACTGGACCTGGTCACCGTGGGCGCCGGCCGCACCGCGACCGACGCCCTCCGCACCGGCGTCGAGATCGCCCGCCTCGCGGAATCCCGGGGCTTCCACCGCTACTGGGTGGCCGAACACCACTCGATGCCCGGCGTGGCCAGCTCCTCGCCCGCGGTGATCCTCGCCCACCTGGCCGCCCACACGGACCGCATCCGCCTGGGCTCCGGCGGAGTGATGCTCCCGAACCACGCTCCGCTGGTCATCGCGGAGCAGTTCGGCACCCTGGAGGCGATGGCCCCGGGCCGCATCGACCTCGGCCTCGGCCGGGCCCCGGGCACGGACGGCGCGACGGCCGCAGCCCTGCGCCGCACCCAGCGGCTGAACGAGGGCGCCGACGACTTCCCCGAACAGCTCGCGGAACTCGTCCGCTTCCTGGACGACGACTTCCCCGACGGCCACCCCTACGCCCGGATCCACGCCGTCCCCGGTCCCGTCCAGGCGACCTCGCCCGGCGGAGTCCAGTCCCCGCACCGGCCCCCGGTCTGGCTGCTCGGCTCCTCCGGCTTCAGCGCCCGCCTCGCCGGAACGCTCGGTCTCCCGTTCGCCTTCGCGCACCACTTCTCGGCGCAGAACACGATCCCGGCGCTCGACCTCTACCGGGAGTCCTTCCGGCCGAGCGCGGTCCTCGACGCCCCGTACGCCCTCATCGGGGTCGCCGCCATCGCCGCGGACGAGGAGCGGGAGGCCCGTCGGCAGGTGCTGGCCGCCGCGCTGAGCATGGTCCGCCTGCGTACCGGGCGCCCCGGTCTCGTGCCGACTCCGGAAGAGGCGGAGGCCTATGAATTCAGCGCGATGGAGCGGGAGTTCGTCGGATCCTGGAACGCCAACGTCATCCACGGCACCGCCGACGAGGTCCGCGCGGGCCTCGACGACCTCCAGAAGCGCACCGGCGCCGACGAGTTGATGATCACGGGCAACGCGCACAGCGGTGACGTGCGGCTGCGCTCGTACGAACTGATCGCGGACGCCTACGGGTTGACCGGGGAGCAGGGCGTTCAGGCCTGAGGGCAGGTCGCCGACATCAGGAGCGCGGAGATGCGTTCCGGCGTCACCGGCCGGGAGTACAGCCAGCCCTGGCCGGTGTCGCAGCCGATCCCGCGCAGCCGTGCCGCCTGCGAGGCGGTCTCCACGCACTCGGCCGTGACCGTCAGGCCGAGCCGGTGGGCGAGCTGGATGAGCGCCTCGACGATGACCTCGTCGGCCGGGTTGGGGTGGGCCGAGGAGCCGTCGGCGTTCTCGTACTGGAAGCCTCGGACGAAGGCGCCGTCCAGCTTCAGCACGGACACCGGGAGCCTGCTCAGGTAGGCGAGGTTCGAGTAGCCGGTGCCGAAGTCGTCGATGGCGATGCGGACCCCCATGTCGCTGAGGGCCTGAAGTGCCTGGAGCGGCCGACCCGCCGACCCCATCACCGCCGACTCCGTCAGCTCCAACTGGAGCAGATGCGGGGCCAGTCCGGTCTCCGCCAGGATCTTCGCCACGTCCGCCACCAGGTCGGAGTCCCAGACCTGACGCACGGCGACGTTGACACTGACGAAGATCGGCGGGGCGTCCGGGCGGTCCAGCTGCCAGCGGCGCGCCTGGCGGCAGGCGGTGGCCAGCACCCAGCGGCCGAGCTGGACGATCGAGCCGTCCTCCTCGGCCAGTCCGATGAACCGGTTGGGTGTCAGCGTCCCGAACCTCGGGTGGTTCCAGCGGACGAGCGCCTCGACCCCGTGCACACCACCGTCCTCCATGCCCACCAACGGCTGGTACTCCAGGGCGAACTCACCCCGCTCGACGGCCGCGCGCAAGGTGGACGACAGGGCCTGGCGGGTCATGCGGTGCGCGTTGCGCTCCGGGTCGAAGAGCGTCCAGCGGCCCTTGCCGTCCGCCTTCGCCCAGTACAGCGTGGTGTCCGCGGCCTGCATCAGACCGGTCGCGGTGGTACCGGCGGCGCGCCGTTCGACGACCCCGATGGACGCCGACAGGGACAGCCGCTGCCCCGACAGGTCGAACGGCGCCCGGAGCGCCTTCAGTACGGACTCGGCGAGGTCCGCGAGCTGGTCGGTGCCCGTGGAGTCGTCGACGAGCAGCGCGAACTCGTCCCCTCCCAGCCGTGCCACCAGGGGAGTGGCCGCCCTCGTGACGCCGGCCTCCTCGGCACAGCGCGTCAGACGCTCCGCGACGGCCGCGAGCAGCCGGTCCCCGACCCGGTGGCCGAGCGTGTCGTTGACCGCCTTGAACCCGTCCAGGTCCAGATAGCAGAGCCCGATCCGGCCGGTGCCGCGCTCCTCGTACGCCTCCGCCTCCAGCGCCGCCGACAGGCGCTCGAAGAACAGTGCCCTGTTGGGCAGCCGGGTCACCGGGTCGTGCATCTGCAAGTGGCGCAGCCGCGCCTGGAGTTCACGCCTCGCGCCGATGTCGGTGACCGAGATCAGGACTGCCTGTTCCTGCGGGGGCAGCGGCGCGATCGTGACCTGCGCCCAGATCACATGGCCGTCGGGGTGCTTGAGCCGACGGGTGCAGCGCAGCCTGGCCTGGCTCCCGGCCAGCATCTCGCGGTACGCGTGCCAGGTGCGGACGTCGGAGGCCAGGTCCACCAGGTCGGCGGCGGGCCGCCCGGCGAACGTGCCCGCCCGGGCGCCGAGCAGGGTGCCCAGTGCCTCGTTGGCGGTGACGACGAGACCCTCACGGTCGACGACGGCCATGGCGAGGGGGGCGGTGGCGAAGGCCGCGTGGAAGGTACGGAGTGACGTTCCGTCGGGGACCGCCATGGGCGCGGACGTCCCGGAAGGCGGCCCCGGCGCCACGGACGGTACGGAGGGGGCGAATGGGCCGGGAGAGGTCCCGGCGGACGTACGAGAAGACGTGTCGACGTGACGTTCTGTGACAGCCGGCCGGACGAGGTCTCCCGCGGGCGCCGGCCCTTCGGACGTTCCGCTCACCGCTCGCTCCCGCAGTGCACTCGTTCTTCGTATGGGTCTCTCGGGGCGGTCGGCCGGTGACGGGCGGCCGCACAAGCCGTGTCGGTGCAGGAAAGTGTGCCGATCATAGAGGCTGCCCGCGAAACGGTGCAGCCACTGTCCAGTGTCCAGGAACAACCAGCTGTTCTGACAGATCGTTTCTGCCTGTTATCCGGACGGTCCTCTCCCGCATCGAGCGCACGTGACGTTCCGTGCATGTCCGGGGGTGTCGGCCCGTCCGCCCTCTCACCCTTCCGGTGCAGACAAACAGCGCGAAATAGTACAAATTCAATCAGGCTGGGTGCGGTGTCCCGAAACCGCATCCGGAGGTCGACGTGCCGCGTCCGCTCGCCCTGAGGGTTCTCGCTCGCGGGGCCCCGCGCGGTCGTGCCCGCGACGGGGCAACCCGCTGGCGCAGCACCGCGGCCGTGTTCACCTCGATGGCGGCGCTCGCCGCGACCTCCCTGGGGCCGGGTCACGCGATCGCCGAACCCCTCGCCTCGCCGTGCGCCCTGACACGGACCGGCGCGCACCACTCGGAGGGCGCCGACACCTGGAACGCCGCCTATGAGCGCCCCACGCGCCCCCTCGACGCCGTCATGGTCTTCCTGTCCTTCCCCGACTCCGCCCCGCGCACCACGCCCGCCGAACTGACGGGCGACTACTTCCCCGCCACCAGCCGCTTCTTCGAGCAGGCCTCGTACGGCAGGTTCACGGTGCGGCCGCATCCCCAGCGCGCCTGGATCCGGATGCCGCACTCCTCCACGTCGTACGCAATACAGCGCGACTGGAACGCCGGTGACCGCTCCGCCTATCTGCGCGACGCCCTCTCGGCGGCCGACCCGAAGGTCGACTTCTCGCGCTACGACGTCGTGTACTTCATCGCGGACCCGGACGCGCCGGGCGTCGACTCGGACGCCACGAAGGTCGTCAACCTGGACACGCCGCTGCGCGCGGACGGCAAGGACATCCGGCGTGTGGTCACGGTCTTCGAGAAGCATCCGCCGGACCGGCTCGTCCTCGCGCACGAGACCGGCCATGTCTTCGACCTGCCCGACCTCTACCACCGTCCCACCGACGGCAAGGGCGACTGGGACACCTATGTGGGTGACTGGGACCTCATGGGCAGCCAGTTCGGCCTCGCCCCGGACCTCTTCGGCTGGCACAAGTGGCGGCTGGGATGGCTGGAATCGCACCAGGTGGCGTGCGTCCTGGGCTCCGGCACCACCCGGCTGACGCTGGAGCCGCTGGAGGCCGGACCCGTAGGACCGGCGGTCGGCTCGGCCGGCGCGAACGCCGGGGGAGCGGCGGGAGCCGGGGTGCCGGCCGGAGCCGGGGTGCCGGTGAGCCGCCCGGCCGCGCCGACGTCGGCTGTGGAGGCCTCGTCGCCTTCTTCGAGCGGGTCGAACGGGTCGAACGGGTCGAGTGAGGCGGCCGGGTCGAGTGAGGTTGCCGCGAGGGGGCCGGCCTGGCAGGGGCCGCGGGTGCCCTCCGGCGGACCGCGGACGGCCCCGCGTGTTCCGGGCGCGCCACGCACGCCGGCGGGCGCGGTGGGTGTGGTGGCTCCGCCCGGCTCGCGGCCCTTCGGGGTGGGCCGGGGCACGAAGCTGGCGGTGGTCCCCACGGGCCCGGACAGCGCGATCGCCCTGGAGGCGCGTGGATCGGGGGGCAACGACGGCTCGACCTGCGAGCAGGGCGTCCTCGTCTACCGGGTCCGCAGCCGGACCGAGTCGGGCAGCGGCCCCATCCAGGTCCTCGACGCCCACCCCCGCACGGAGTCCTGCTGGGAGGACTCGGTGTACCCGCCCCTCGCGGACGCCCCGGTGCGCCTCGGGGAGAGCTTCAAGGTGCCGGGCGCGAACGTCAGGGTGCAGGTGGAGGACCGGACGGCTTCCGGATCCTGGACGGTGAGGATCACGACAGGCTGAGCGGCACCCTCGGCGGCGGCGGAGACCTATCCCCGGGCCCGCGGAAATCAGTGGCAGCGGAGACCTCCCCGGGCCCGCTGACATCAGCGGCGGCGGAGACCTCTCCCCGGGCCCGCGGAATCAGTGGTGGGGGCTCGGTGGTCGCGGAAACGACGAGAGCGGGATGCTCGCGTTTCCGCGAATCATCCCGCTCTCGTTGGCGTGCGCCGCCAGGGACTCGAACCCCGGACCCGCTGATTAAGAGTCAGCTGCTCTAACCAACTGAGCTAGCGGCGCCTGCTGACGTCGTAGACCTTAGCATCCTGATCGGCGCGAGGAAAAATCGATATCCGCACCGCCGCCGACGCCGCCGCGCGGGCCGCCCGTACGGCCGCCCAGAGCAGGATCTCGGGGCCGGGAAGCCAGGGCCGCCGCGTGTCGGGGGCGACCAGCCAGCGGGAATCGGTGCGGGCGGCCTCCGCTCCGCCGCCCCCGGGGTTCAGCGGGGGCACGGTGACCGCGTCCCCCGTGCCGTGGCAGAGCAGCGGCGGCACCTCCCGGCACCGCCCCGCCCGCCCGCCGTGCCTCAGGGCCTCGGAGCCCATGGATTCGCCGGACCCCGCGACACTTCCGGCCCGGGGCTCACCGGACCCCGCGACGGCTCCGGCCCGGGTCTCGCCGGACCCTGCCACGGCTCCGGCTCCGGGGTGTCCGCCGCGCTCCACGGCGCCCTCGCGGCCGGGAGCGGGGCTCGCACCCCACTCCTCCCACTCCATGAGCGAGGGGAGCCGCTGGGCCGTGCCGGGCGCGGCGAACAGCAGGATCCGCCCGCGGTACGCCGCCACCGGACCCGAGCCCGGCCCCTCGTCCCAGAGCCGGTCGAGCATCCGCCGGCCGAAGAGGGCCGAGGCGCTGACGACGTCGAACGCGCTGCCGCAGAGCAGGACGACCGGGGCGTCGGGCCGTTCGCGCCAGAGGGCGAGCGTGCTGCGCGGATACGTTCCCGCCGAGGCGAGCCAGGCGGCGCCCTCGGCCGTGACACCCGAGACGTCCAGCCGTTCGGACGACCTCGCTCCGGGGCTGTGCGGGCTGCTGCTCGGCGGGTTCCGTGTGCTGCTCATGCCGCATACATCTACCGGCGGTGAGCACCCGGATCCGGAGGGTTGCCGGAAACCGGGACAGGCGGGGGTGAGGTGGAGTATCTTGCCCGGCTGGCATATGCCAGAGCGGACGGAGCAAGGCCGGCCGCCCTGGTCCAGGGCACGTGCCTCAGAGCGCGTCGGTCACCCCGTGACCGTGTCCGTTGCCCTCGGCGCCCCGCAGCAGGTCCTGGCCGAACTCGACCATCTTCTTCGCGTAGTCCTCGGTCCACTCGGCCCGCTCGGCGATCGAGGCGGTGGTCAGCCGGTCGAAACGGCGCGGATCGGCGAGCTGCGCGGCGGCGATGGCCTGGAACTCGACGGCCCGGTCGGCGGCGGCGCGGAACGCGTGCGCCAGCTCCGTGGACCGGTCGAGGAGCGCGCGCGGATCGTCGATCGACTCCAGGTCGAAGAAATGCTCCGGATCCCCGGCGGCTTCCGCGGGCTCGAAGAGCAGGGGCGCGGGGCGTAGCCGCGGTTCGTTCCGACGCGGCGTGGGCTCCGCCATGTCTTCTCCTCCTCGTACGGTTCGGGGCCCCTCTCGGTAAAGGGCCACCGTCCATTGTCTCGCGCCCGCGCAAGTGGGCCCGGGGGGCCGAGCGCGCCCCGCGGCCCCTGGACCACGCCGGGTCCAGGGGCCGCGGGAGCGCGACTCAGGTCCGCCAGGCCACCCGGTGCTCCGCCAGATGCGACAGCACCGAATGATTGGCCTCCCAGCCATCCGGAAACTTCACGGTCACTCCCAGCTGTACGGGCTCGGTCGACGGGTGGTCGTCCAGCAACTCCGTGATTCCTTCCCGGCAGATCACGATGCACGCGTGCCGGTGCCGGGAAGCGAGCACGCACAGACGTCCGGTCTCCAGATGGAAGGCCGTGGCGTCGGGCCGGCCCGACAGCGGGTGCAGGACGACCGTGACGTCGAACTCCCGTCCCTGGAGCCGGTTCGCGGTGTCCACGGTGACGTCCGTGACGCCGAGACCGGACAGTGCCGCCCGTACGGCCGCGGCCTGGTCGCGGTGTGCCGTGCCGACGGCGATGCGGTCGGCCGTCAGCGGCACCGGATCCTCCGCCCGCTCCGACGTGGCCGCGCCACCCCGGTCCAGCAGCCGCCGTACGACCCCGGCCACCGCGTGGACGGCCTCCGGGTCCGTACGGGGAGTGTGCCGGGCCGGCAGCTCCAGCAGACCCCAACCGGACTCGGCCGCCTCGTCGATGACCCGGTCGGTGCCCGAACCGTCCGACGCGACACCGAAGTTCAGCTTCCGGTCGCCGTGACCCGTGCCGCTGCGGAACGGTGTGTACGGGTAGAAGGCGGCCGAGACCAGGGGCGCGGCCGACGCGGGAAGCCGCCAGGACACCGGCAGCCGGTGCTGCGGCAGCTGCGGATTGTGCGCGAGCAGTGTGCTCACCGCGGACGCGGACGGATCGTAGGACAGTCCCGCCCACTGCTCCGAGCCGACGATCGCGAACGGGTCCAACTGCCCGGGATCGCCCACGAACAGCGCCCGCTCGAAGAGACCGGCGACGGCGAGGAGCGCGTCCGAGCGCATCTGGTACGCCTCGTCGACGATCGCGTGCCGCCACGGCTCGACGCCCTTGACGTGGGCCCACTTCGCGGCGGTCGAGACGACGACGTCCAGGCCCGCCATGTCGGCCGCCTTCGTGGACTTGCGGACCTGGTCCAGGCCGTCGAGAGCCTTGTCGTACGGGTCGGAGTCGCTGCTGTGCAGCCGTCCCACGGGCAGGTCGGGCGCCTTCTCCGCAAGCCGCAGCACCAGGTCGTCGACCTGGGCGTTCGTCTGCGCGATGACCATCAACGGGCGCCCGGCGGAGGCCAGTTCGAGAGCGGCGCGGACGACCAGGGTCGACTTGCCGGCGCCCGGCGGGGAGTCGACCACGACACCGCGGTCGGTGCCGTGCAGGGTGTCGCGCAGGATCGCGTCGGTGGCGCGGGCGGCCTCGGCGCCCGGGTCGAAGACGGCGGTCACAGGACGTCCTCCGCGGTCACCGGGTCCGGCAGCGGCAGGGCGTCGGGCTCACCCGGCGGCCCTCCGTGCGTCCACGGCGTCTCCTCGGCGTCGGGCAGCTTGGCGCCGCCGCGCTGCTCGTGCTCGAAGAGGGTGAAGCAGACGAGGTCCCCCTTCTCCGGCACGGACCCGGCCTCGGGTTCCTTGCCGCGCCCCATCTTGTCGACGATCCGCAGCACCAGGGAGCCCTCGTCGTCGAGCCCCACGAACTCCGCGGCCTGCGGCTTCCCGCCGAGCGAGCGGTACACCTTGGCCCGTTCCCCCAGGTGCGGGTGGTCGTCCGTCCGGACGGTCACCAGGGGGCGGGGGCTCGGCCGCTTGCCTTCGCTGTACGCCATCACGACCTCGCCGACCTCCCCGGCGAACGCCTCACCCGCGAGCCGCCGGCCGGCCATGACCAGCGGGTCGTCGAGGGCCTCCTGAGCGTCCAGCCTGGCCTGCTCCCGCTCGCGGGTGGCCAGCTTGTTCGCGGCGGTGACCGCGTCGTCGCGGCGCGGCTGCGGCGGCTCGCCGGCCACGACCCGGTCGCGGTGCCCGGTGAACGACCAGCGGTCGCGGGTCCACCGGTCGACGGCGTGCGCCCCTTCCGGCAGCGTCCGCAGCAGGTCGAGCCCGCGCCAGACCGCGTCCCAGGTGGGCCGGGTGACGCTCTCGACCAGTTCGCGGATCTTCCGCTCCGCCGCGGTGAGTTCACCGAGCCGGTCGTCCGCCTCGATCCCGTCCTCGGCGGCCGCCAGCGCCGTACGCGCGCGGTCGTAGCGTTCGATCGCCGGGGCCAGCAGCTGATTGTCGAAGGCGGGGTCCGTGGCCGGTCCGGCGGGCGGGCAGACGAGCTGCCCGCGCGCGTCCCGCTGGAGTTCGGCCCGCACCGCGGCCTCCGCGCCCGGCTCGCCCTCCGGTGGATCGAGCCAGGCGAGCAGCGCGCCGAGATGCTGGTCCTCCAGGCTGCTCTGCCCGGTGGCCCAGTGCCGGGACAGCACGTCGGTGAGGGCGAGGAGCAGGGCGGAGCCGGGCACCCGGGCGCGCTCTCCGAAGTGGGTCAGCCAGCGGCCGGACAGCGGGACGCGGGGAGGCGCCGGATGCGGTGTCTCGGGGTCCTGCTCGGCGGTGCGGCGAAAGCGGGTGGAGCGCCCGAGGAGGCGGATGAACTCGATTCCGGCCCGGCCCGGAACGATCAGCTGCGGCGCGTCCGCGCACAGTTCGACCTCGACCTTGACGCGCTTGCCCGTCTCCGGGTCGGTCTCGCTGCGCTCGGCCGCCTCGACCACGTCCGCGTACGTGTCGATGTACGGCAGTACGACGTCCGCCAGTTCGGCGAGGAAGGCGAAGCGCAGGTCGCGGTCGCGGGGCTGCGGCACGACCAGCAGCCGGGGTGCGTCCCGGTCCGTGCCGACGAGCGCGCCGAGCGGGGCTCCCGCCTCGCCCGCCGTGGTGAGCGGCACGAACACCAGTGGCCGTTCGGTGAGATGGCGGTGGAGCACGGTCGCGGCGGGCTGCGCACGGCCGCTCTCGACGGCCTTCAGCCGGGCGAGGGTGGTGATCAGCGACATGCGCCCGCCTCCAGACCGTCCGGGGCACCGGTCTCCGGCAGTTCGGCTTTCGCCAGGGAGACGCCGGGGACCGGCGTCCCGGGCACGTCGGCGGGCGTCCGGGGCGCGCCGGCCCCCGGTGGCGGGGAGCCGGGCGCGGGCACGACGGGTGCGAGGTCCTCCGGCACGCGGGCCCGCGCCGCCGCGACCGGGACCAGGGTCTCCCCGGCCCGGGCGTGGGTCGGTGCCGCGCTGCCGCGCAGGGCCTCCGCCCGCAACAGGGCCGCTCTGCGCAGGGCCGCGACGGCCGGGTCCCCGGGGTCGCCCGCCTCCCCGTGGGCCGCGGCCAGGACGTCCGGGACGGTCGTCAGCGCGCCCAGCTCCGCGCGCAGCGAGCGGCCGAGCGAGGTCACAGCCCCCTCGGCACGCGACCGGGCCCGGCAGTGGAAGGCCAGTTCGCAGGCGGCCAGGCACTCGGGTGCGTAGGTCGCGGGGACCGCCTCGACGGCCGTGATCAGTTCCTCGGCCGGAAGGCCGGGGGAGAAGCAGACACCCTCGGGCAGGGCTGCGGCGATGTCCTCGACCCGGGTGAGCCGGGCGAGCTGCCGGCGGGTGACCGCGCGCTGCTTGCGCACGTCGACGGCCGAGGCCGCCGGGAGGTTGGAGAAGTCCTTCGGGCAGACCAGCAGGACACGGTGGTGGACCCGGGGAGCGGGATCGAGGCGGGCCGCGACCTCCTCCAGGGCCAGGACGTACACGGCGGACTGCCGGGCGGCGGCGCCCACCTTGGCGGGGTCGGCCGAACCGTCCAGCATCGGGAACGACTTGATCTCGACGACCGTCCAGCCGCCGTCGGGGTGCACGACCACGGCGTCGGGCTCCAGGAAGGCGGGGGAGCCCGCGACGTCCAGGGCGAGCATGGGGTGGTCGAGCAGGGTCCAGGCGCCGGTCCCGGTGGCCTCCCGCAACGCCAGTTCCGTACGTGCCGTGCGTCCCTCGGGGCCGATCGCGGTCAGGTCGGGCACGGCACCCGCGCCGGGCGGCTCGGCGCCGGGGTCCAGCCGCTCGTGCACCAGCCGCAGCAGCTCGGCGCCGCCGTCGGCCTTGACCCGCGCCTCGAACGCGTTGCCCCGCATGAAGGCGAACTGCGACATCCCGAACGCCGACGGCGCGCCGAGCGCGTCGGCCAGCTTCGCCTTGTCGACGCCCACACCGTCCAGCAGGGCGCGCCGGTCGCACCCGGGGTTCGCGGCCAGCGCCGCGAGGGCGCGCGCGTCCAGAGCCTTCGGTGCCGTGTCCGGACCGCGCAGCTCAGCGAGCTGCTGTCGCAGCGCTGTCCCCCGCGTCCGTGGGAGAGGCACCCGGCTCGGCTCCCGGCCCGGTACGGGACTCGCGCTGTCGGGGAATTCGTTCACCCGGGGAAGTCTGGCACCCCGCACTGACAATTGCGGAACCCGCGTCCCGGGAGGCACCCGGGACCCATGGGGCGCGGGCCTTCAGCAGCGTACGCAGCCGGTTCGCCGCCCGCATCACGAACGGGGTCAGCAGCAGGCCGGCCCCCATCACCGCGACGCCCGCGACGGCGTCCAGGAAGTAGTGGTTGGCCGTGCCCATCACGACGATGGTGGTGAACAGCGGATAGACGACGGCGGCGACCTTGGCCGCGGGAGTACGGCCGTGGCGCCACAGCATCACTCCGCACCACAGCGCCCAGCCCACGTGCAGGCTCGGCATCGCCGCGTACTGGTTCGTCATCCCGCCCATACCGCGCGGGGCGCTCGCCTCGCCGCCCCACCAGCCGTAACCGCTGTACTGGGCCATCGTGTCGACGAAGCCGTGCTCCGGCGACAGCAGCCGGGGCGGGCAGGTCGGCAGCAGGGTGAAGCCGATCAGGCCGATGAACGTGGAGGTCATCAGCCAGGTGCGGGCCGCGCGGTAGCGCACGGTCCGGGAGCGGAACAGCCATATCAGGATCGCGGGCGTCACCACGTAGTGCAGCGAGGCGTACCAGAAGTCGGCGGGTATCCCCAGCCAGGCCTCCCGCGTGAACAGCCGGTTCAGCGGATGTTCGGCGTTGAGGTGGAGGAACTTCTCGACGCGCAGTATCTCCAGGCCGTGGTCCGTCGCTCCGCCGGTGTCGCTCCGGGCGAGGAGCCGGCCCGCCGTGTAAGCCGCGTACACGAGCAGGATCAGCGGGACCTCGGTCCACCAGCGGGGGCGGCCCTGCGACGCGGCGGAACCGCCGAGCGCGGTCCACCGGCCCGACCGGGCGCGCGGTGCCGCTTCGGTACGCGGTGCCTCGGTCTGCGGCATCCGATCGCCCTCCCCCATCTGCTCGTGCCCATCTGCTCGTGGTGACCAGGCATTCCGTGGCCACCCCGGGATTTTACGGTGTGGGCGAATGCCCCGAGGGGGCGCCCCGGATGTCAAAGACGCGGACATCGCCCCCCGGGTTGCCCGCGGTGGGGGTGAGCGATGATGGAGTGACCCACTCCTCAGTCGTCCACGGGTGAGCCGAACCCTCTCATCCGTGCCGCCGTCCCGGAAAGGCTCCTCGTCATGGCACCGCGCATCCTGCTGGCCCGGCACGGACAGACCGAATGGTCGCTGTCCGGAAAGCACACCGGCAGGACCGACATCCCGCTCCTGGAAGAGGGACGGCGCGGTGCCAAGCTGCTGGGCGAGCGGCTGCACCGGCCGCCGTTCGGCGCGCTGCCCGGTGCCGAGGTGCTCACCAGCCCGCTATCGCGGGCGAGCGACACGTGCGAGCTCGCCGGTTTCGCGGAGCGGGCGACCGTCTGGGACACGCTCATGGAGTGGGACTACGGCGCCTACGAGGGCATGACCCCGGCCGAGATCCAGGACGTCCGTCCCGGCTGGTTCATCTGGCGCGACGGGGTCCCCGAGGGGGAGACCCTGGAGCAGGTCACCGCGCGCGCGGACGAGGTCGTCTCCCGGGCCCGCTCCGAGGACCGCGATCTGCTGGTCTTCGCCCATGGCCACATCCTGCGTTCCATAGGCGCCCGCTGGCTGGGCCTTCCGCTGGACTTCGCGGCCCGTGTCCGCCTGAACCCGGCCTCTTTGTCGGTGCTGGGCTGGGCCTACGGGGAGCCCGCGATCGAGGTGTGGAACGACTGCGGGCACCTGAGCGCCTGACCGGCGCCCCTCACGTCGTGCGGGGCAGGCTCGCGTGCCGGTCGAGGAACGCCGAGACGCCCGAGGCCCTGCGGTGCGGGAGCAGCACGCGGGCCGTTCCCGCCAGCATGGTCTGGATGCGGGAGGACTGGACCTCGTTCAGCAGGTCGAGCACGCGCAGACCGGCGACGGCGGCCTCGTCGGGACGCCCGCCGCGGGCCAGGTCGTCGGCGAGTTCGGCGGTGTAGAGGGCGATGTTGCGGGTGAAGTGCGGGTCCTGGAGGTGGGCGGCGCGGCGGGCGTGACGGGCCGCGCGGGGCCAGTCGCCCAGTGTCGACCAGCACTGCGCCTCCAGGCCTTCCAGTTCGGCCTCTCCGTAGAAGGTCATCCACTCGGGATCGGTCTCCGAGGGGCCGCGTCCGTAGAGGGCCTGCGCGCGCGCCATCGCCTGCTCGCATCCCCGGCGGTCGGCGAGCCCGGCCCAGCCGCCCGCCTCGCGCAGCGCGAGCAGGGAGAGCAGCCGGGGGGATCCCAGCGGACGTGCGGCGCGCTGGGCCGCCTGGGCCGCGCGGACGGCCTCGCGCGGGCGCCCCGCGTCACGGGCGAGGAACGCCGTGTTGCAGAAGGCATGGGCCTCCAGGTTCGCGTCGCCGGCCATCCTGGCGGTCGCGAGGGCCTCCGCGTAGTGCGAGCGGGCGTCGTCGAAGCGCCCGGAGTCGTGGGCCAGCCAGCCCACCGAGATGGCCAGTTCGCCCGCCCCGGAGTGCAGCCGGTCGGCGGTCGCCTGCCGGGTGGTGCCCGCGTCGAGCAGTTCGTACGCGGTGCGCAGGGGGGCCGCCGCGCGTCGGTAGAGCCCGTCGGCGCCGTGTCTGTCGTCGAGCAGCCGGATCCGGCGGACGGCTTCTTCCAGGGCGCCCGCCTCGGACGTACCCGCCCGGTGGACGCGTCGTTCGCAGGCCTCGGCGCTGCCGCCGAAGGCGACCGCGAAGGGTCCCAGTGAGGCCGCCGCCACGGTGGCGGTGCCTCCGGTCATGAATGCGCGACGCTGCACGTCGCTCTCCTCGTGGTTCTGATCGCGTTTGTCGTACGGGTCGTACGGATCCCACGAGTGGTGCGGGTCGTACGGATCGTGCGTGCTGTGCGGATCGTGCGGGCTGTCCGTGTGGTGCGCGGTGCGCGGTCCGTACGGGGCCGGGACGTGGAGCGGACCCGGTGTCTCATACGTCTCGTGCGCCCCGTCCGTCTCATACGGGGCGGGTGGAAGGTTCGTGGGGTGCGTGAGGGGTGGCTCCCCCGTGTCGCGCGCACCGCGTCCGCGTACCCAGGAGCGGGGCGTGAAACCGAGGTCCGTCAGCGTGCGGCCGGGAAACATGTGCAGGAACACCCGCTCGTACGCGTAGTTGGGACAGCGGATCTCGCCCGCCTCGACGCGCCCGATGTAGCGCGCGTCGCAGCTGACCCGCTCGCCGATCTCGCGCGCGGCCCTCCGTACCAGCGCGGCGAACTCGCCCGGGGAGCGCAGACCGCGCAACCGCCGGAAGGCGAGATTCGGCCGTGCCGGCCGGGGGGACGGGGACGAGGTCACCGATGACGACGCCATGGCCGGGCCCTCTCTTGCGAACCGTCGAACCACGCCGGAGCAGGGACTGACTTGACCGGGTTGTGCCCGGTAGCTTCCCTGCTTCCGGCGGGCAAGAACGTACCTGGTGTGACAACGCCGCCACGCTGGGTTTGGCTACAAACCGGATATCTCATCCACGATCTGCCATGAACTGCCATCCTTTGTGGCGGAGTTTCGCCGTAGCCGTTGACGTCCTGGCGCGTTGAACCGTGCGGACCGGGAGCCGCCCGAACTCCCGACCCACTCGTCATGAGGAGGGGTTCCGTTGGAGGCCGGGATGCAGATCACGCACAGCACCGAATTCCGTACGCCGCAGCCGACCGCGCAGCACAGGCCGTCCCCGGAGTGCGCCGTCCCGGCGCGGCCGGCCGCCGAGTGCGACCTGGTGACCGTCCCGGCCCGCCAGGGACTCGAAGCGGTCGACATCCTGCGCCGCGGCGCGGCCGACCTCGTGGGGCCCGTCCTGCACGACGGCGGCGGCGACACCCTGGGCTTCCTGGTGCCGCCCGGCACCGCCGACGCCTGGGACGTTCCCGGCAGCACCTGTACGCAGACCAACGGCCGCGGCCTGCGGGCGATCCCCGAACCCCCGGTCGAGGGCTCGGACTGGCTGCTCCCGCCGGGTGACGCGGACCTCGCGACCGATCCGGCGGTCCTGCGGGCCGCGCTGGGCGAGGCCGCGCGGCTGATCGAGGCGGCGGACGGCTGCCGGTGAGCGGGCCGGAACCCGGTGACCGGTCGCTGAGCCGAGCCGCCCCCGCGCCCCGATAATGGCCAGATGGCAAGGGCGAGGAAACAGCGGGCGGACGAGGGCAGCGACACCGGACGGGGCGGACGGCGCGGGCAGGCCGCGGCCGAGGCGGTCGTGGAGGCCGTCGACGGCGGGCTCGCCGAACTGCTGCCCGACCGCGACCGGGCGCGCGCCTGGACCCTGCTCATCGACGGCGCCCCGCAGTCCCACGTCGACCTCGACGACCCCTCGTACCTGAGTTTCGAGTACCAGCGCCGCCTCGGTCATGTCATCGATCTCGTCGCCCCGCCGGGCAAGCCCGTACAGGTGGTCCACCTCGGCGGCGGCGCCTTCGGCCTGGCCCGCTACACGGCCGCCACCCGCCCCCGTTCCACCCAGCAGGTCGTCGAACGCGACGCGGCCCTCGTCCAACTGGTGCGCCGCGAACTGCCGCTGGACCCGAACGCCCGGATCAGAGTGCGTTCCGTGGACGCCCGGGAAGGTCTCGCCAAGGTGCCCGACGGCTGGGCGGACCTGGTCATCGCGGACGTCTTCAGCGGCGCGCGCACACCGGCCCACCTGACGTCCGCCGAGTTCGTCGGGGAGGTCCGCCGGGCGCTGAAGGACTCAGGGGTCTACGCCGCGAACCTGGCCGACGGACCCCCGCTCGCCCACCTCCGGGGCCAGATCGCCACCGTCGCCTCGGTCTTCCCCGAACTCGCCCTGGTCGCCGACCCGACGGTGCTGCGCGGCAAACGCTTCGGGAACGCCGTCCTCGTCGCCTCAGGCCGGCAGCTGCCCGTCGCCGAACTGACCCGCCGCGCCGCCTCCGACCCGCATCCCGCCCGGGTCGAACACGGCCGGGAACTCCTGGACTTCACCGGTGGCGCCGTACCGGTCACGGACGCGGTGGCGGTCGCGTCTCCGGCACCGCCGCCGTCCGTGTTCCGCTGACCGGGCGTCAGCGCGATCCGGCCTGCCGCCCCCGCCGGGTCAGTAGGTCCCGATGTCCACGTGCGGAGGCCCGTCGTGCCAGTCGCAGAACACCGACACCCGGTCTGCGCCCGAGCTGAACTCGACACGGATCCACGTCTCGGTCTTCCACACCTGCATCGACCAGCCGGTGTTGGGCGTCGCCGACACCAGAGTCCCGTACGTGGCGGCGATGTCGAAGACCACCCGGCCGCCGTCGGAGTCGTAGCCCTTGACCTGTCCGGACGAGCTCGCGGAAGCCGCCGGGGCCGAGGGGGCCGGTGACGGACCGCCGCTCGCCGACGCGGACTTCGAGGGAGCCGTGCTCGGCTTCGGGCTCGCGGACGTTCTGTCCGGAGCGCTCCTGGACGGCTCGGCCCGCCGGGTCGAGGAGGCCAGGGGTCTCGTCTCCTTCGCGGTGGCGCCGGCCACCGTGATGGGCAGGGCCCGCGGCGGGTCGTAGGCCGTCCCCGTCATGACGGTGTGGACACCCCACCAGGACAGCGTGACCGCCGCGCCCGTGGCGAGCGACCACGCGAGTACGTGTACGAGTCCTCTGCGCATCGCGGCCATACTGCACCACGGGCACCACGGGTGTCTCCCGGCCCCGCCAAGACGTGGAGTGTCCCCGTCGAGTGGGCCGGGATTGTCCACAAGTGCCTGATGAGGGTTGTCCACAGGCACCGGACGGCCGCCCCCGGATGGCGTACGGTGCCGCCCATGGCAAGTGTGCTCGTTGTCGAGGACGACCAGTTCGTACGCTCGGCGCTCATCCGGCATCTGACCGAGGCCGCGCACATCGTGCGCAGTGTCGGCACGGCCCTGGAGGCGCTGCGCGAGGTCGCCCATTTCTCCTTCGACGTCGTGATCCTCGATCTCGGACTGCCCGATCTGGACGGGTCCGAGGCACTGAAGATGCTGCGCGGGATCACGGACGTTCCGGTGATCATCGCCACCGCGCGGGACGACGAGACGGAGATCGTGCGGCTGCTGAACGCCGGCGCGGACGACTATCTGACCAAGCCGTTCTCGGTCGAGCACCTGTCCGCGCGCATGGCGGCGGTGCTGCGCCGTTCACGCTCCACTGTGGGCGAGGCCCCCGTGCCGACGGTCATCCGGGTCGGCGGCCTCGCCATCGACCCGCTGCGCCGTCAGGCGGAGCTGGACGGCGTACGACTCGACCTCACCCGGCGCGAGTTCGACCTGCTCGCCTTCCTGGCCGGGCGCCCCGGTGTCGTCGTGCCGCGCAAGGAGCTCCTCGCCGAGGTGTGGCAGCAGGCCTACGGCGACGACCAGACCATAGACGTGCATCTCTCGTGGCTGCGCCGGAAGCTGGGGGAGACGGCGGCCCGGCCGCGCTATCTGCACACCCTGCGGGGCGTCGGCGTGAAGCTGGAGCCGCCGAGGGCGGAGCGGCCGCTGTGAGGTGGGCACTGGTCAAGGTGTGCGTGGCGGTGACGACCATGGTCGTCGTCGCCTTCGCGGTCCCGCTCGGCCTGGTGATCAAGGAGATGGCGCGCGACCGGGCGTTCTCGAACGCCGAGCGGCAGGCAGCCGCCATCGCGCCCGCGCTCTCCATCACCACCGACCGGGACGAGCTGGAGCGCGTCGTCGCCTCGGCCGGCTCGAACGCGGGGATAGCCGTGCACATCCCCGCCGGTGACGGCAAGCCGGCGGTCGAGATCGGCGAGCAGCGGGCCGTCGGCAAGGACGTCGCCATGACCCGGCGGCTGGGCCGGGCCTCCACCGCGGAGGTGCCCGGCGGCTCCGCGCTGCTCCAGCCCATCGCGCTGAGCTCCGGCGAGATCGCGGTCATCGAGGTGTACGTCCCCGAGTCCGAGGTCAGCAACGGAGTCGGCACGGCCTGGGCGGTCCTCGCGGCGGTCGGTGTCGCCCTCGTCATCGGCTCCGTCGCGGTCGCCGACCGGCTGGGCGTGCGGATGGTGCAGCCGGCGCAGCGCCTCGCCGAGAGCGCGCACGAACTGGGCGAGGGGCAGCTGGGGTCCCGGGTGCCCGAGGAGGGGCCGACCGAACTGCGGCTGGCCGCCGTCGCCTTCAACTCCATGGCCGACCAGGTCGTCCAGCTGCTCGCCAACGAGAGGGAGCTCGCCGCCGACCTCTCGCACCGGCTGCGGACCCCGCTGACCGTGCTCCGTCTCAACACCGCCTCGCTCGGCGACGGGGCGGCCGCCGAGCAGACCCGGGCCGCCGTCGAGCAGTTGGAGCGCGAGGTCGACACGATCATCAGGACGGCCCGGGAGGCCAAGCCGCAGACCGCGGCGATCGGCGCCGTAGCCGGGTGCGACGCGTCCGAGGTCGTCCGTGAGCGCATGGACTTCTGGTCGGCGCTCGCCGAGGACGAGGGACGCAAGGTGCGGGTGGCCGGTGTGGAACGGCCGTGCCGCATACCCGTGGCCCGCGCCGACCTCGCCGCCGCGCTCGACGCCCTCCTCGGCAATGTCTTCCGCCACACCCCCGAGGGCACGGCCTTCGCGGTCGACGTGCACAACGCCGAGGACGCCGTGATCGTGCTCGTGTCGGACGCGGGCGCCGGGATAGTGGATCCGGAGGCGGCGATGGCGCGCGGACAGGGCTCGGGCAACGACGGGTCCACGGGTCTCGGCCTCGACATCGTGCGACGCCTCGCGGAGTCGACGGGCGGGGACGTGCGGATCGGTTCCTCCGTGCTGGGCGGGACCGAGGTGCGCATCTGGATCCAGCTGGACGGCAGAGCGCCGGTCCGCAGCGGGCACCGGGGCAGCGTTCGCCGGCGCAGACGCGGCGCCGGCGTGCGCTGAGTGCGGCACGGGTGTCCGGGTGCGCCGAGTGGCCCCGCGGCACCCCCCGAACCGCCCACATTGGTCTCGACCTTTAACTGTTCCCGATGCCTTCCTTAAGCGGACCCTAAGATCGCCAACCTCCGCCCGGATCAAGCGGTTTGACCGATTCCGGATCGCTAGCGTGGTGCCCGCACCCCCTGGGGCGACCCCAGCGACCCCCCCCGTGAATCCGCGAAGGCAGGCACACGCGATGAGCAGCACGCACCGGCGCAAGGTCAGTGGCAGGAACAAGGCGATAGGCGGCATCGTCGCGGCGGCCGTGGCCGGCGGTGGCGCCCTCGTGTTCACCGGGATCGCGAACGCGTCGAGTGTCGGCGCCGCGTACACCAGGACCAGCGAGTGGTCCACGGGCTACACCGCGCAGTACGTCGTCTCCAACGACACGGGCCAGCGGAAGCCGGACTGGAAGCTGGAGTTCGACCTGCCCGCGGGCTCCAAGCTCAGCTCGCTGTGGGACGCGACGTCGGCCGTGAGCGGACAGCACGTCACCGTGACCCCGCCGTCCTGGGACAAGGACGGTCTGGCGGCCGGCGAGTCCGTCACCGTCGGCTTCGTCGTGAACGGCACCGCGAACCCGACGGGTTGTGTCATCGACGGCACCAAGTGCTCGGTGGACACCGGCGCGACGCCGGAGCCGAGCGGCCGTCCGACGCAGACCGCGACTCCGACGGCCGCGCCCACCCCGACCGCGAGCGCCACCCAGAGCGCGACCCCGAAGCCGACGGCCACCGCCACCGCCACGCCGTCCCCCACACAGAGCTCGGGCAGCGGCAGCACCACGACCGCGGGCTTCGCGCCCTACGTCGACACCTCCCTCTTCCCGGCCTTCGACCTGCTCAAGGCGGCGGACGCCACCGGCGTGAAGAACTACAACCTCGCCTTCGTCACCGACGGCGGCGGCTGCACACCGAAGTTCGGCGGCGTGAGCGACCTCGCCAATGACGCGGTGGCGGCGCAGATCGGCGCGCTGCGCGCCAAGGGCGGTGACGTCCGGGTCTCCTTCGGCGGAGCCTCCGGCTCGGAGCTGGCCACCACCTGCGGCTCGGCCGACGCGCTGGCGGCGGCGTACGGCAAGGCCGTGGACGCCTTCAAGCTCACCAAGGTCGACTTCGACATCGAGGGCGGCGCGCTGCCCAACACGGCCGCGAACACGAACCGGGCGAAGGCCATCGCCAAGCTCCAGGCCCAGCACCCGGGCCTGGACGTCTCCTTCACTCTGCCGGTCCTGCCGCAGGGCCTGACCCAGGACGGCGTGAACCTGCTCTCCGACGCCAAGTCCAACGGCGTGAAGATCAGCGCCGTGAACATCATGGCGATGGACTACGGCCCCGCGTTCAGCGGTGACATGGGCGACCTTGCCGAGCAGGCCGCCACCGCAACGCAGGCGCAGATCAAGAGCGTCCTCGGCCTCTCCGACAGCGCCGCCTGGAAGACGGTCGCCATCACCCCGATGATCGGCGTCAACGACGTGTCCTCGGAGATCTTCAAGGTCGACGATGCCTCGCAGCTGGTGTCCTTCGCCCGGTCCAAGGGCATGGGCTGGCTCTCGATGTGGTCCGCGGCCCGTGACAAGCAGTGCGCCGGCGGAGCCAAGAACACCGCCGACGCGGTGTGCAGCTCCATCGTCCAGAGCGACGGCGCCTTCTCGAAGGCCTTCGCCGCTCTCAAGTAGCCATCGCGAAACGGGGGCCGCGCGCCCCGGCCGGACTTCTCCACCTTCCACCCCCCACCCGGCCGGGGCGTCGTGGCAGGCCATGACCAGGTCGTGGGCCCGAGCCGGGTCCGGAGAACGTCTTCCGGACCCGGCTCGGGCCCTTTCGCGTGCTCACCGCCGCCGCGAAGGTCCCCAGGACTCGTTCTTGAGCACGAGCAGCAGACCGGCCAGCGCATGCGGTGCGGAGGTGGCGATGTCGTCGGGCCGGTCACTCTCACGAAGGTGGACGTGACCGGTCGCGGTTGCCGCCAGTTCTATGCAGTTGCCTTCGCCGCCTGTGCTGAACGAGGACTTCTGCCAACCGGGTCGGGGCATCGCGCATTCCTTTCACAGGGCGTACATGACGTGCTGGATCAGGCTCAGCGAGTCGCGTGACGCGTGCGATTCGGGCGCCGACTCCGGGTCCACCGGCGCCAGCGCCAGCCGTGACAGCCGTTCGAACATCTTGGCGTACCCGTCGAGGTGTTCCCCATCCCGCAGGAAAAGTGAGTTTGTCGGGTGTTCCAGGTAGACCGTGTCCAGTTCCGGGGCGGCGCTGCCGTAGAGGACGAACGACTGGGTGTGCGCCGAATAGATCCCGGCCTCGAACGGGTACACCTGTACGGCCACGTTGGGCAACCGGGAGATCTCCATCAACCGCAGCAGCTGACGACGCATGACCGCGGCACCGCCCACGTGGGTGTGCAGAGCGGCCTCGTGAACGACGGCGCGATACGTCACCGGTGAGCCGCAGGTGAGCACGCGTTGGCGGGCCAGGCGGAACTCGGCGTAGCGCTCCACCCGTTGGGGGTCCCCCTCGGTGGCGTCCAGGACCGCGCGGGCGTACTCCTCGGTCTGGAGCATGCCGGGGATCACGAGCGGCTCGTGCGTCCGCAGTGCCGTCGAGCGGGACTCCAGTTCCACCAGATCCCGTGCGGCCGGCCCGATCGTGTCGTTGAACTCGTCCCACCACCCCTTGCCGTTCTCCTGGGCCATCGCCATCAGCCCGTCGAAGTACGGTCCGGGCGGACAGCCGTACTCCTGGAGCACCTTGTGCAGACGGTTGCGCGAGACGTCGATGCGTCCTGTCTCGATATTGCTGATCCGAGCGCGGTCGGCGTCGAGGATGGCGGCCGCGTGCTCGCCGGAGAGCCGGGCGCCGATTCGTAGTCTGCGCAGCTCCGCACCGAGCCTGCGCTGGCGCTCGCTCGGGTTGCTCCTGGGTGCCATGTGCAACCTCCTGGTCGAGCAGTCTGCCGACCTCGGCAAACCCACGTCACAGGCCTGACCGCACGTCACCCACTTAGGTGACACCAACGGGAAATGGTTGCTCTAAAGGAAAACATTTCCCTACCGTCGGAGAGATCCACCCGCCCGCGCCCCGAGGAAGTACCCCCACGCCTCAGCGGAGTTGAGGACCACGGACCTGGTCACCACGGTCGCGCGCAACCCGAAGGAGTCCCTCCGATGGAGGACCCCCCACGCCCCGCCGACGTCTCCCTCGTCTTTCCGCCGCATCCCGTCTGGGTGCGTACCGCCCGGGAGACCGTCCGCACCCTCCTCACCGCGTCCCACCGGCCCGAACTCACCGACATCGCCATGCTCCTGACCTCGGAGGCGGTCACCAACGCCGTCAACGCCTGCTCAGGTCACGGCTGTTCGGCCCCCGTCACGCTGCACGCGGGCTGGGCCGGCCCTCGCCGGCTGCGGGTCCTCGTCCACGACGAGGCCCCCGGCCGGCCCGATTGCCGTGCTCCCGGCCCCGACGAGGAGGGCGGCCGGGGGATACAGCTGATCTCCAGGGGCGCCGACGCCTGGGGCGTGTGCGGGCACGGGCCGGGACGGGGCAAGGCGACCTGGTTCGAGCTGGGACGGTCGGATCCCCGGGGGTGACCGGTTCCGGGATGGCGGGCCCGGGTGCGGGACGCGGCGGGCCGGAACATGCCGGGGCGCGGCACCCCCCTCGGGTGCCGCGCCCCGTGTCCCCCGTGTCCCCCGTGTCCTTGGGGTGCCGCCTACTCGGCGGGCGTCACCGGCGCCAGCGTTCCCGTGCGGGCCGCCTGGCCGTACCAGTGGGCGCTCGACTTCGGGGTGCGGATCTGGGTCGTGTAGTCGACGTAGACCGCGCCGAAGCGCTTCTCGTAGCCGTAGGCCCACTCGAAGTTGTCCAGCAGGGACCACAGGTAGTAGCCGCGGACGTCCGCCCCGTCGGCGATCGCGCGGTGCACGGCCGACAGGTGGCCGTTCAGGTAGGCGATGCGCTCGGGGTCGTGGACGCGGCCGTCCGGGTCCGGCTTGTCGTCGTAGGCCGCGCCGTTCTCCGTGATGTACAGGGGCAGGCCCGGCGCCTCACGGGTGTACCGCATGATCAGCTCGTGCAGTCCCGTCGGGTCGATGGACCAGCCCATCTCCGTCCGCTCGCCCGGGCTCTGGTGGAACGTGACGTCGTCCGCGCCCGGCCAGGGGGAGTGCGCGCTGGAGCCGTGGCCGTCCGCGCGCGGACCGTCCTTGGGAGCGGCGGCGGCCGAGACCAGCGTCGGCGTGTAGTAGTTGAGGCCGAGGGCGTCCAGCGGCTGGTGGATCAGCGCGAGATCGCCGTCCTGGACGTACGACCAGTCGGTGATCGACCGGGTCGCCGTGAACAGGGTCCCCGGGTAGGCGCCGTGCAGCATCGGGCCGTGGAAGACGCCGTTGGCCAGGTCGTCGATGCGCTGCGCCGCGTCCAGGTCCGCCGGGTCCTGTGAAAGAGGCCGCACCGGGCAGGAGTTGAGGCTCACCGCGACCGAGTTGCGGGACGGCATCACCGAACGGAGCGCCGACGTGCCGAGCCCGTGCGCGAGGTTCAGATGGTGGGCCGCGCGAAGCGCCGCCGCCGGGTCCGTCCGGCCGGGGGCGTGCACCCCGGAGCCGTAGCCCAGGAAGGCGCTGCACCAGGGCTCGTTCAGCGTGATCCACTGCTCGACGCGGTCGCCCAGCGCCTCGCCCACGATCTGCGCGTACTCGGCGAAACGCAGCGCGGTCTCGCGCTCGGGCCAGCCGCCCGCGTCCTCCAGCTCCTGCGGCAGGTCCCAGTGGTAGAGGGTGACGGCCGGCTTGATGCCCTGCGACAGCAACTCGTCGACCAGACGCCGGTAGAAGTCAAGGCCGCGCTGGACGGCGGGGCCCCGCCCGGTGGGCTGCACCCGCGACCAGGAGACGGAGAAGCGGTACGCGCCCAGTCCGAGGTCCGCCATCAGAGCCACGTCGTCGCGGTAGCGGTGATAGTGGTCGACAGCGATGTCACCGTGCTCGCCGCCGGCCGTTTTGCCGGGTGTATGGCTGAAGGTGTCCCAGATCGACGGCGTGCGGCCGTCCTCCCGCACCGCGCCCTCGATCTGGTACGCGGAGGTCGCCGCACCCCAGAGGAAGGCCGGAGGAAAAGTCACGGGCGTTACGGACTCAGGCATGGAAGCGCTCCCAAGGGGGTCGTGAAGACCGACGAGTTGGAGGTGGTCGGGAAAGGCGGGACTTGAGGGGCCGAGGCTGCGGCGACCCGGCCCCCGAAGGGCGGTCAGCCCTTGATCGCGCCCTGCATGATCCCGCCCACGATCTGCTTGCCGAACAGGAGGAAGGCGATGAGCAGCGGCAGTGTGCCGAGCAGCGCGCCCGCCATGATGACGGCCTGGTCGGGGATGTAGCCGGTGCCCAGCGCGTTGAGGGCGACCTGCACCGTCGGCTCCTGCTGGTTCAGGGCGATGATCGGCCACAGGAAGTCGTTCCATGCCATCACGAACGTCAGCAGGCCGAGCACCGCCATCGCCGGGCGGGCCGCCGGGAAGACGACGTGCCACACCACGCGCAGACTGTTCGCGCCGTCCACCCGCGCCGCCTCGATCAGCTCGGAGGGCAGTGCCTGCAACAGGTACTGGCGCATGAAGAACGTGCCGAAGGCGCTCACCAGGGTGGGCAGGATGACCGTCTGGAGCTGGTTGGACCAGCCGAGGTTGCTCATCCACAGATACAGCGGCACGACGGCCAGCTGCGGCGGGATCATCATCGTGCCGATGGTGAGCAGCAGCAGGAGTCCGGAGAACCTGAACCGCAGCTTGGCGAAGGCGAACCCGGCGAGCGTGGAGAACACGACCGTGCCGAGGGTGATGGTCCCGGCGACGATCGTGGAGTTGACCATCGCGGTGCCGAGCCCGGCCTGGTCCCACGCGGCCTGGAGGTTCGAGAACAGGTTCCCGCCGAACCACAGCGGCGGCGGTGTCTGCGCCAGCCGCGTGTTGTTGCGCGAGGCCGCGATGGCCGTCCAGACCAGCGGAGCCAGCGAGACCAGCGCGAAGACGGTCAGGACGAGATAGGTGACCGGACCCGCGTGCAGCTGCTTGCCCGCGCCGAGCACCCGGCGGCGTCCGGGCTCCCGGGCGGCCGGGGTTCCCTTCGCCTCCGTCTGGGAGACAGTCAGTTCAGTCGTGGTCATTGGGTCTTCCTCAGCCGTCGGGTGATCAGCAGATTGATCGAGGCGATGATCAGCAGGATCAGGAACATCGTCCAAGCGATCGCCGAGGCCTTGCCGAGGTTGCCGATGCCCCAGCCCTGGTCGTACATGTACAGACCGAGCGTCTGGTACTGGTGCGCGGAGCCGCCCTTCGAACCGCTGACCCCGCCGAACAGGAGCGGCTCACCGAACAGCTGCGTCGCGCCGATGGTGGACACGACCACCGTGAACAGGATCGTGGGCCGCAGCATGGGGATCGTCACGTGACGGAACTGCTGCCAGCGGCCGGCACCGTCGAGAGCGGCCGACTCGTACAGGTCCGTCGGGATCGCCTGCATCGCCGCGAGGTAGATCAGCGCGTTGTAGCCGGTCCACCGCCAGATCACGATCGAGGAGACGGCGAACTGCGAACCCCAGTCCGACTCGCGCCAGTTGATCGGGTGGACCCCGATGAAGTGCAGCAGCCAGTTGACCATTCCGCCGTCCCACGAGTACAGCAGCGTGAAGACGAGCGTCGCCGCCGCCACCGAGGTGGCGTACGGGGTGAGCATCACGACCCGCCACACGGTCGAGCCGCGCAGCCGGTAGTTGAGCAGGTGGGCGATCCCGAGGGCCATGACCAGCTGCGGCACCGTGGAGATCACGCCGATGCTGAAGGTGTTCTCCAGCGCGTTCCAGAAGAACTCCGAGGACAGCAGATTCTTGTAGTTGTCCAGACCGGCCCAGGTCTGGTGGTCCAGCCCGGACAGCTGCACATTGTGCAGCGAGTACCAGGCCGTGTAGAGCAGGGGGCCGAGCCCGAAGGCCCCGAAGATGATGAAGAAGGGGGCGATGAATGCGTACGGCGACGCCTTCATGTCCCAGCGGTACAGCCGGCTGCGCCAGGAATCGGGTTGCTGCGGCGGCGTACCGCGACCCTGAGCGCCCCGGGCCGCGCCCGGCTGTGAGCCGGGCGCGGCGTCGGCGCTCGTCGCGGGTTGCGCGAGAGCCTGCTTGGGGCTGGTCACTGGCCGAGCACGTCCTTGATCTCAGCCTTTGCCGCGTTCCAGCCCTGGTCGGGGGTCTTGCCCTTCTGCTCGACCTGGAGGATGCCGACGTCGGTGATCGCGGTGCCGATCGGCTGGTCCTTGGTGCCGAAGTACTGGACCGGGATCGTCTTCGCCGAGTCGCCGAAGATCTGCGTGATCGGCGCGTCGGAGAAGTAGGCCGTGGTGTCGGCGGCCGGCTTCAGGCTGGAGTACGCCCCCGGGGTCGAGGGGAAGCTCGCCTGCTTGGCGAAGACCTTCGCCTGCTGCTCGGGCGCGGTCAGCCACTTGGCCAGCGCGATGGCCTCCTTCTGGTGCTTGCCCGCTGTCGGCACGCCGATGAACGAACCGCCCCAGTTGGCCGCGGTCGGCGCGGCCGCCACGTCCCACTTGCCCTTGCCCGAGTCACCGGACTTCTGCTCGATGTAGCCCATCATCCAGGCGGGACAGGCCACCGTGGCGAACGAGCCCTTGGCGAAGCCCTGGTCCCACGTCGGGTCGAACTGCTTCAGCTTCGCCGACATGTTGCTGGTCGCCACCGTCATCGCGGCGTTCCAGGACTTCTTCACCCCCGTGGACTTGTCCCAGATGACGTTGCCGTCCTTGTCGTAGTACCGCTGGCTCTCGCCGCCGAGGGCGGCGTTGTAGACCGAGGAGGCGGAGTCCACGTACTTGGTGCCGCCGGGCGCCTTCTTCATGTACTGCTTGCCGAGGTCGACGTACTTGGACCAGTCGCCCTTCCACTGCGCGGCGAGCTTGGTGCGGTCCGTCTCCAGACCGGCCTTCTCGAAGAGGTCCTTGCGGTAGCAGATCGCCATCGGACCGATGTCGGTGCCGAGCGCGATCGTCTTGCCGTCCTTGGCGGTGGCCTGGGACAGCTTCCAGCCCAGCCACTGCGACTTGTCGACGTCCTTGCCGAGGTCGACGAACTTGTCGGCCTGCGTCTGGACGGCCTCGGTGATGTTGCCGACCTCGATCGCCTGGATGTCGTCGGTGCCGGAGCCGGCCTGGAGACGCGTGAGCGTCTTGGGCCAGTAGACGTCGGTACGAGTGGTGACGTTCTCCTTGATCGAGATGTTCGGGTGCAGCTTCGTGTACTCGTCGTAGAGACCGGCCTGCTTGTAGCCGAAGACACCGAACGTGCCGACGGTCAGCGTCGTCTTGCCGCCGCCTCCGCCGTTCGCGTCCGTCGTGCCGTCGTTCGAGTCCTTCGAGCAGCCGGCCAGCAGCCCTGCGGTCATCGCTGCGACGGCCGCGATGGCCGCCAGTCTGCGGGACCGGCGGGTACTCGTACGCATTGCGTCCTCCTGTTGCCTGACGTGCCGACCCCCCGGCCAACTGCATTGGTGGCGCCCGTTGTTTCTCGCTGCGGCTCGGGCGGGGAACGTGCGGGTTGTGTATGTGTCAGGTACTGTGGGAGCGCTCCCACCAGTGATGTGTTGAAGAGTCGCTGGTTCGAGCGGGGGTGTCAAGGGTGGGGGAGCGGAGAGATGCGTTCAGTTATCGGCCTGTTAGCTGAAGATGTCATTCCGCCACATGGCCGGAAGCGTCTCATGGCCCGTCCGGCGCCCGAAGGGGAGCCGCCGGCCCGGTGACGGCTCCTGGGCTGCGGCCCAGTGACGCGAGCCCCGCCGGACGGGGCTGTTAGATTCCAGGCCAACTTGGTGTCAACGGGAGGCGGAGGCCATGGCAGTCCACGGAGCGCGGGGCCGCAGCGGTGGGCGGCCGACCCTCGAAGAGGTGGCCGCGCGCGCGGGAGTGGGCCGCGGCACGGTCTCCCGGGTGATCAACGGATCCCCGAGGGTGAGTGACGCGACCCGGGCCGCGGTCGAGGCGGCGGTCGCGGAGCTCGGATATGTTCCGAACACGGCGGCCCGCGCCCTCGCGGCCAACCGCACCGACGCGATCGCCCTGGTCGTCCCCGAACCGGAGACCCGCTTCTTCGCGGAACCGTACTTCTCGGACATGCTGCGCGGTGTCGGTGCCGAACTCTCCGAGACCGAGATGCAGTTGCTGCTGATATTCGCGGGCAGCGACCGGGAGCGGCAGCGGCTCGCCCAGTATCTGGCGGCGCACCGCGTCGACGGCGTCCTGCTGGTCTCGGTGCACGCCGACGACCCGCTCCCCGACCTGCTCTCCCAGCTGGAGATCCCGGCCGTGATCAGCGGCCGGCGCTCGGCGGAGGAGACGCTTCCGTCGGTGGACTCCGACAACTACGGCGGCGGGCGCGCGGCCGTGGAACACCTCGTCTCCCGGGGCCGCGCCAGAATCGGCCACCTCGCGGGCCGTATGGACGTCTACGGCGCCCAGCGGCGCGTCGACGGCTACCGCCAGGGACTTCGGGACGCGGGCCGGGAGGTGGACGACCGGCTGATCGTCCCCGGCGACTTCACCGAGGAGGGGGGCCGGCGCGCCATGACCCTGCTCCTGGAGCGTTTCCCCGACATCGACGCGGTGTTCGCCGGCTCCGACGTCATGGCGGCGGGTGCCCGCCAGGTGCTGCGCGAGAGCGGCCGGCGCATCCCGGACGACGTGGCGCTCATCGGCTACGACGACTCGGCCATAGCCCGTCACATGGATCCGCCCCTGACCAGCGTCCGTCAGCCCATCGTGGAGATGGGCCGGGCCATGATCGACCTCCTCCTCGGGGAGATCGCGGACCGCCGTCCCGCGGCCTCCCGCGGGCTGGAGAAGCGCCAGTTGGTGCTGCCCGCGGAACTGGTGGTGCGCGCCTCGTCCTGAGGCCCGCACGGTGCGCTCCGCGCGAGCCGCCGGGATCTCACCACCGTCCCCGGAAGACCCCCCGGCCACACCCGGAGAACGGCCACCCGCGCCTGGGGGTGACCTCGGTGGCCGGTGGGGCGCCGGTGCGGCTTCAGTTGCCGGTGGGGTGCGGCGTCAGCTCCCAGCGGACCTCGCCGTCCTGGAGCTCGCCGGTCGCGGTGAGTCCCGCCGTCGCGGCGACGGCGGCGGACGCGTGGTGAGCGGGGTGCACATGGGCCACGACCGTGCGGCCGGGGAACGCGGCCAGCATGTGCCCGACCAGTGACCTCGCCGCCTCCGTCGCGTAGCCCCGCCCCTGCCAGGGCGTGCCCACGACCCAGGCGACCTCCGCGGTTCCGGCCGAGACGGTCGCCTGGACCGTCCCCACGAGGGATCCCGTCGTACGTTCCCGCAGGACCCAGTTGCACCACAGGACACCGGGATCGGGCGATCCCGCGACCAGGCGCTCGTACCGGGCCCGCAGCGCTTCCGGAGTGTGCGGCGCGCCGCCGATGAACGCGTGCAGCGCCGGATCCGACAGCACCCCGGCCATCTCCCCGGCGTGCTCGACGCGCAGCGGGAGGAGTTCGAGCCGAGCGGTGGCGGAAGGTTCTGTGGGGTGGGGCATCAGGGGAGCGTACGGGCTGCGGGACCCGGGAACGCAATCAGCCGGTGACCTGTTCAACAGGTCACCGGCTGATCGCTCAGGGTGAGTGACGGGACTTGAACCCGCGGCCACCTGGACCACAACCAGGTGCTCTACCAACTGAGCTACACCCACCATGTCCGGTCTTCGAGCTTTCCTGACCGGCCGAGAAAAAGTGTACAGGGTCTGAAGGGGTGCTCGCGCACAGCTTTTTCCGGGGCCCATCAGGGCCCCGTCAAAGGCCTATTCGGTGGGCAGGACGTGCTTGGCCGCGATGGTGCGGGCGGTGTCCGAGTCGGGGCCGGGCTGCGGGACGAAGACCGCCTCGCGGTAGTAGCGGAGTTCGGCGATGGACTCGCGGATGTCGGCGAGGGCGCGGTGGTTGCCGTTCTTCTCCGGGCTGTTGAAGTACGCCCGGGGATACCAGCGGCGGGCCAGCTCCTTGACGGAGGACACGTCCACGATGCGGTAGTGGAGGTAGCTCTCCAGCTTCTGCATGTCGCGCAGCAGGAAACCGCGGTCCGTTCCGACGGAGTTCCCGCAGAGCGGGGCCTTGCCCGGCTCCTTGACGTGCTCACGTACATAGGAGAGGACCTGCTCCTCGGCGTCCGCCAGGGTCGTGCCCCCGGCGAGCTCCTCCAGCAGACCGGAGGCCGTGTGCATCCGGCGCACCACGTCCGGCATCGTCTCCAGGGCGGCGTCCGGCGGGCGGATCACGATGTCCACCCCTTCGCCGAGCACGTTCAGCTCAGAGTCGGTGACCAGTGCGGCCACCTCGATGAGCGCGTCATCCGACAGCGAGAGTCCGGTCATCTCGCAGTCGATCCACACCATGCGATCGTTCATGTGTCTCACCCTACGGCCCGCTCCCTCCGGTGGACCCGCCCGTGCGCTCCGCCGGGGCGGCGGATCACGCCGGGTGCGGGCCCGCATGCGAAGGGGCCCGCACCCGAAGGTGCGGGCCCCGCGCGTTCTTCCGCCGCCGGAACTACGGCGCGCTGCGCTGTCCCGGCAGGCTCGGCCTGCCCGCCGCGTAGAACTCCGCCCGCTCCCGCATCGCCTCCGCGGAGAGTGCCGCCGCCGCGCCCATGGCACCGGCCGCCGCGGTACGACGGGTCTGCATCGGGACCGGGCCCGAGTGCTCCTGGTGCAGCGACTGCGGTGGTCCGAGCGGACCCGTAGGGCCGTCCGGATCCGTGGACCTCTCGGCCTGCGGCCTGCGGGCGCGGTACGCGGCCCGGTACGCGGCCGGGGACGAGCCCAGCTGCCGCCGGAAGTGGCCACGCAGCGCCACCGGCGAACGGAAGCCGCAGCGGCCCGCGACCTCGTCCACCGAGTAGTCGGACGTCTCCAGGAGGCGTTGCGCCTGTAGGACGCGCTGAGTGATCAGCCACTGGAGCGGAGCACTTCCGGTGAGCGAGCGGAACCGGCGGTCGAAGGTGCGGCGGCTCATGTAGGCGCGAGCCGCCAGCGTCTCGACGTCGAACTGCTCGTGGAGATGCTCCAGCGCCCAGGCGACGACCTCCGCGAGGGGGTCGGCGCCGATCTCCTCCGGCAGTGACCGGTCGAGATAGCGCTCCTGGCCTCCGCTGCGCCGCGGCGGGACCACCAGACGCCGGGCGAGCGCGCCTGCTGCCTCGTTGCCGTGGTCCGTCCGCACGATGTGGAGACAGAGATCGATTCCGGCCGCCGTACCCGCCGATGTCAGCACGTCGCCGTCGTCCACGAAGAGCTCGCGGGGATCGACGTGCACCGACGGATAGCGCTTGGCCAGCGTCGGGGCGTACATCCAGTGGGTCGTCGCCGGACGGCCGTCCAGTAAGCCGGCCGCGGCGAGCACGAAGGCGCCGGTGCACAGCCCGACTATGCGGGCGCCTTCCTCATGGGCGCGGCGCAGTGCGTCGAGCGCCTCCTCCGGTGGTGGCGAGGTGATCGACCGCCAGGCGGGCACGACGACCGTGCCTGCCCTGGAGATCGCTTCCAGGCCATGTGGTGCGGTGAGTTCCAGGCCCCCTGTGGTCCGCAGCGGGCCTTCCTCGCCGGCACACACCAAAAGGCGGTAGCGCGGCACGCCGGCGTCCTGGCGGTCAATCCCGAACACCGACAGCGGAATGGAACTCTCGAAAATGGGGCCGCCGCTGAACAGCAGCACCGCGACGATCTCCTTGCGGCGTCGCCCGGACAGCTTCCGGGCCGCGGCTTCCGGCGCGGCAGTGGAGTCGTGGCTCATCCTGCTAAGAAGTCATCTCATTTGGTGAGTCTGCGATAGCAGATGAGGGTGCAGGCGATGCTGGCGAAGGCGAGGAAATGAATGGCTTGTCGTTCGTAGCGGCGGTGGAGCCTGCGGCATCCGGCTAGCCAGGACATGGTCCGCTCAATGGTCCAGCGGTGGCGGCCCAACCGCTGGGAGGACTCGACTCCTTTGCGGGCAATGCGGGGCGTGATGCGACGTTTCCTGAGCCATTGGCGCAGGTGACGGTTGTCGTAGGCCTTGTCGGCGTGGAGTTTGGCAGGACGGCGTCGCCGCGGTCCGCGCCGGGATCTGATGGGCGGTATGCCACGCACCAGCGGCTCCAGAGCCTGGCTGTCATGCAGGTTGGCGCCGGAGATACCGACCGAAATCGGTAAGCCGGTCCGCTCGGTGATCAAGTGGATCTTCGACCCGTACTTGCCCCGATCAACAGGATTCGGACCCGTCAGGTCCCCTTTTTCAGCGCC